>JANQGL010000222.1 GCA_028277325.1 Magnetospira sp. | reverse complement strand
GGTCGCCCACCGGCCGAGCCTGCTCGCCCGTTGCGACCGCGTGCTGATCCTGCGCGGCGGCACCGCGCGGCTGACCGACCGCAAGGGGCGGCCCGATCTGCGCCTGTTGACCGGGGACGGCGCCCAACTGGCGACCCAAGGAGGAGAATGAGACAATGATCCCGCGGAAAACCCTGTCCGGCCGTGTCGCGCATGACGTCGGTCGCCGTCTCGCCCGCGTCCGCGCCCTTCTGCGCGCGCATCTCGCCGCGCCCGCCGCCTCCGAGGTCGCCGGCACGCCGGAAGACGCCGACCTGGCGCGCGCGATGGAGGGCTGGCGGACCGCCGGCTGGGCGATCATCGGCGGCTTCGTCGGCGGCTTCCTGCTGTGGTCGGCGGTGACCCGCCTGGACGCCGCGGCCATCGCCCAGGGCGTGGTCGGGGTGGAAAGCAACCGCAAGACCCTGGCCCACCTGGAAGGCGGCATCGTCCGCCAGGTCCACGTCCGCGACGGCGACCGGGTGGCGGCCGGCGACGTCCTGGTGTCGCTGGACGACACCCAGCCGCGGGCCGCCCTGCGGCTGCTCGAGAAACGCCGCCTGGCCGCGCTGGCCGAACAGGCGCGGCTGCGCGCCGAGCGCGACGGCACCGACGAGATCCTGTTCCCCGACGCGTTGCTGAACCGGGCCGGGGACCCGGAGGTCGCCGACCTGCTGGTCGCCCAGGTCGATCTCCTGCAGAGCCGCCGCGACCGGGTCGGCGGCCAGGAAGCGGTGCTCCGCGAGCGGCTCGCCAAACTGCGCCAGGACCTGCGCGGCCATCAGGCGCAGCTCGCCGCGCAGCGCGAGCGCCTGTCGCTGCTGCACGAGGAGTTCCAGGTCCTGGAGCCGCTGGCCAGGAAGGGCCTGGTGGCGAAGACCAAGATCCTCGAACTGCGCCGCGCGATCGCCGAGTCCAAGGGCACGGCCGGCGACTACGCGGCGCGGATCGCCCGCACCCGCGACGCCATGGCCGAGATCCGCGCCCAGCTGGCGCAGCCGCGCAACCTGCAACGCAATCAGGTGGCCAACGACACGAGCAAGGTGCAGGAACGCCTGGCCGAGCTGGACGAACGGATCGCCGCGGCGCGGGACGTGCTGGCCCGCACCGAGGTCCGCTCGCCGGCCGGCGGCCGGGTGGTCGACCTGCGCCTGCACACCCCGGGCGGCGTGGTGCGGCCGGGCGAGCCGCTGCTCGACCTGGTGCCCGACACCGACACCCTGGTGGTCGACCTGCGGATCGATCCGCGCGACATCGACATCGTGCACGAGGGCATGCCGGCGCAGGTCCGCCTGACCGCGTTCAGCGCCCGCACCACCCCGCCGCTGCAGGGGACGCTGGTCTCGGTGTCGGCCGACCGGGTCAGCGATCCGGCGACCGGACGCGCCTATTTCACCGGCCGGGTGGCGCCCGACCCGGCGCAGACCGAAATCCCCCGCCTCGGCCCCGGGATGCAGGCCGAGGTGTTCCTGGTCGCCGCCGAGCGCACGGTGCTCGACTACCTGGTCGAGCCGCTGGTGCGGACCCTGCACCGGGCCGGTAGGGAATTCTGAACCTTTTCAGGAGTACGATAAGAAATCCAAGAAAACCTTCGCTCCTGAGGGACGGTGCGCCCGAAGGGGACACCGTCGGCCCGGCCGCCCTGGCGGCCGGGTTTTTTTTCGACCGGATGCCCGCTCCCGAACCCGTCGAAGGGCATGGGCATGGCGGTTTTTCGAGCTGGGTCAATCTGAAAAGGGTCAAGTCCGAGAAGTGCTGGAAACTTTGATCTGTGGCGCATCGCCTGACGTCTCGGTACCGAGGCCGTTTCGGGCCGCGGATCGGTGATCCGGGTCCGCCGTCACGGCGGCCGGTTGGCGACGTTCGAAGTCGGTGACCTCGATGGCCCGCCAACGCTCGGCGGCGCGGGTCTCGTGTCCACCCCCGCCCTTCGAGGCCCTTTCGGGACACCTCGGGACGAGGGCGGGCGTTCCGATGCGATATCCACCCCGTTTTCCTCCCCCTGAGGTGCGAACGCCGTGAGCCTCGAAGGGGGAGGCGGCTCCGAAAGCCGACTCCTAAAACGGCGCCCAGGTGAAGGGCTGCGCCATGATCGTGGTGTTGCGGCCCATGTGAGCCACGTTGCCGGCCATGTTGCGGGTGTCGAAGGCCATGCCGCCCATGGTCTGGCGGATCGCCGCCATGTCGGGGGCCATGCTTCCCATGTCGGCCCGCATGGACGCCATGTCGGGGGCCATGCTGCCGATGTCGGTGCGCATCGCGGCCATGTTGCCGTCCATGTTGCCGATGTGGGTGCCCATCGCCTGCATGGTCTGGCGCATCGCGCTCATGTCCTTGCGCATCGACTCCATGTCGTCGACCACCGACACCACCATGCCGCCCAGCACCGCCACGCCGGCGATGCCGAGCACGGCCGCCGCGGCGAGCCAGATGCGGCCCCGGGTTTCGCTGCGCTTCAGGAGTTTCTCGCGCTGGTCCGCGTCCTGGTGCAGCTTGTGGATGGCATCGGCGATCTTGTGAAGGGCATGCTCAAGGGTTTGCTCGGCCATGACCGCGTCCTCTTAGGGTTGCAGGGCCCGAAGATTACCGAAAAAAAGAGCGGATGGCCACCGAACCCGAGCGGCGGTGGCCGGCCGCTCAGCGATCGAGCCGCTCGGCGCGGTTGATCATGTGGTCGATTTCCTTCTTGACCAGCCGCTCGATCAGATAGGGCAGGTTCTGGTCCAGCCATTCCTTGAGCAGCGGCCTGAGGATCTCGCGGACCAGCCCTTCGAGGGTCAGGTCGCGGGTGCCCACCGCCACGTCGCGCTTCGACAGGATCTGACGCGCCAGGTCGGCCAGCACGTCGGTCGAGCGGTCGATGGTCTGGGTCGACATGATGTGCTCGGCCGAGGCCATCATGGCCGGCGTCAGCTCCAGCACGTCCGGCTGCGGCGGCGGTGGCGGCGGCATCGCCGCCACCGGCTCGGGCGCGGGCTCCGGTTCGGGCTCCGGCTCCGGTTCGGGTTCCGGCTCCTCGACGTGATCGTCCTCGAGGTCGATTTCCGGTTCCGGTTCCGGTTCCGGTTCCGGCTCGAACTCGGGCTCCGGTTCGGGCTCCGGTTCCGGTTCGGTGGTCGGGGAATCGAACAGGGCGTCCAGGTCGTCCTGCGACATCTCGACGCCGCTCTCCGGCTCGGGTTCGGGTTCCGGTTCCGGCGCGGGATCGGGCTCGGGCTCGGGCTCCGGCTCCGGCTCGGGGGCCGGCGCAGCCTCGCCTTCGGCCTCCTCGCCGTCTTCCGAGAGAATGCGCCGGATGGAGGCAAGGATGTCCTCCATCGACGGTTCCTGTTGGCCGGTTGCCTGTTCGCTCATCCGCTCATTGCACCTCGCGGCCCGCGTCGCCGTTCGCCGGCACGGGCGTTGTCATTCGCCTCCGGCGGCCGGGTCGCTGGCATCGCCGGAGCTGGTTCCGCCGAACCACCGGTCGCGCACTTCTTCATAGTGCAGGGTCGGGTCGTAGGGCGCGACCCGAAGATCGAGGCCCGCCGCGGTCATCTGGCCGATGGCCGACTTGAGGTTGAACACCGCCACCATCTCGTCGCGCTGCGCCCGCACCAGGTCGACCTTGGCGTCGAGCAGTTCCTGCTCCGCGTCGAGCACGTCGAGCACCGTGCGCGAGCCCACCGTGGCCTCCCGCTTGACGCCGTCCAGGGCCACCTCGGCGGCGGTGATCTGGGCGCCGATGGACTGGATGCGGGCCCGCGTGCTGACCAGCTCGTCCCACGCCTGCGAGGCCGCCTCGATGGCGCTGCGCCGCGCCTGTTCGAGCAGCATCCGCTGCTGGCCGGCGGTCTGGCGCGCCTCGCGCAGCCGCGAGTACACCGAGCCGGACTGATACAGCGGCACCGAAAGGGTGACCAGGGCCTCGAAATTGTTGTTGGACGAGGTCTCGGAGACCGAGTCCAGGCTGCGCGACGCGGTCCCCGACAGGGTGACCGTGGGCAGCAGTTCGCCGCGCACCAGATCGATGTCCTCGCGCGCCGCCTGTTCGTCGTAACCGGCCGAGAGGACCGAGGGGTTGGCTTCCATGGCGAGACGAATCGCCTCCTCGCGGTCGCCGGGCAGGGCCGTGTTGACCACCGGAGCGACCAGGTCGTGCGGCGCCACGCCGACGATGTTGAGGAAGTTGGCGCGCGACACCTCGAGGTCGCCCTCGGCCCGGATGCGGTCGGCGGTCGCGCCGGCGAGCCGCGCCTCGGCCTGGCTGACGTCGGTGCGGGTGATCTCGCCGACCCGGAACCGGTCCTGGGTCGCCTCCAGCTGGCGGCGCAGCACTTCCTCGTTGCTCACGTTGAGGCGCAGCACCGCCGCGTCGCGCAGCACGTTGAGATAGGCGGTCACCGCGTCGAGCAGTACGTTCTGTTCCTGCACCA
The DNA here is from genome assembly GCA_028277325.1 of Magnetospira sp. Lineage (GTDB taxonomy): Bacteria > Pseudomonadota > Alphaproteobacteria > Rhodospirillales > Magnetospiraceae > JANQGL01. Next base: position 3,697 of record JANQGL010000222.1, on the reverse strand, counting down.
CCAGATCGGCCCGGGCGCCCATCACCTGGGCCTCGGCGCGTGCCGTCTCGGCGACGGTGCGGCCGCCCCGGTACAGGTTCTGGGTGACCGTCGCGCCGATCGAGCGCGGCGTGCGGTATTGGGTGCGCTGCGTCCCGGACCGCGAATTCAGGGTGTCGACCTCGTGTCCGTAGGTGGCGCTGCCGGATACCGTCGGACGCCAGTTGGACAGCGCCTGCGCCACCAGTTCGTCGGCCGCCCGCAGGCTGGCCTGCTGGGCCTTCAGGGTCGGGTTGTTGGCGTAGGCGGCCGCCAACGCCTCCTCGAGGGTCATCGCGCCCGAGTCCGCGCCGTGCAGGCAGAGCCCCATCCCCATTGCCAGCACTACCGGAAACCTGATCATGCCACCGTCTCTCCTCACACGCCGGTCAAGGCGCGACGCGCCGCCGGCTCCCCAAACATCTGCCGGGCGCGACCCGCGTCCCGGCACTCTTCCGGGAGATTAACGGGACCGGTCGACGATTACAATAGAACCAAGTGCTTGATGAGGGGTTAAGAAAACCGTAAGGGACCGTATTGCAACACCATTCGGACGGCGGCCGGTCAATAGGTCGGGCATCCGGGGTCGATTTGCCGGGCCCAGGCGTCGATGCCGCCCTGCAGGTTGACGGCATTGTCGACGCCCATGTGGCGCAGCCATTGGGTGGCGTGCAGGCTGCGCACGCCGTGGTGGCAGACCACCACCAGCGGTTTGTCGCGCGGCAGTTCGGCGAGCCGCGCCGGCAGGGTGCGCATCGGCACCATCAGGCTGCCGTCGAACCCGCAGATGCCGGTTTCCCAGGGCTCGCGGATGTCGAGAACGTGAAATGCCTCGTCGCGCGCCATCATGTCGCGCAGATGATGGACGTCGATATTGAAGGGGACCGCCTGATCCACGGCCTGCTGTTCCCCGTCCGTTTGTGCGAAGGGCGCACCGCCCCCCGGCCCGGGACCGCGCGGGCGGCGCCGGCGGACCGGGAGCGGCGGACGTCAGAACGTGAACCTGGGGGCGGCGGCGAACTCGGGCAAGGGCGGAATGCCGATTTCGAACAGCGCCCGCGCGCCGACCACGCCATCGACCCGCGTGAACAGACGGGCGCTGCCGATCCGGCCGGTCGGGTTGACCACCGCGACCAGGCGGCCGCCCTCGGCCAACTGGTCGAGGATGCTCTGCGGCACCGCCGCCACCGCGCCCTCGAACAGGATCACGTCGTAGGGGGCCTGGCGGGGATAGCCCTCGGCCAGCGGCCCGTCGATCACCGCCACCGTGTCGACTTCCAGGTCGGTCAGGTTGCGGGTCGCCTGGGCGACCAGCCGGGTGTCGCTGTCGACCGCCACCACGGTGCTGGCCAGCCGCGCCAGCACGGCGGCGGTGTAGCCGGTCCCGCAGGCGACGTCGAGCGCCACGTCGTCGGGACGGATTTCCGCCGCCTGCAGCAGGCGGGCCAGGGCCATCGGCTCCATCAGGGCGCGCCCCTCGCCGACCGGCAGGCTGTCGTCCATGTAGGCGACGCCCTGCAGCCGTTGCGGCACGAATCTCTCGCGCGGCACCTCGGCCATCGCCGCGATGATCAGAGGGTCGGTGACCCGGTTGGCCCGAATCTGGCTTTCGACCATGTTGTGGCGCGCCAAGGCGAAGTCCATGATCTGTTTCCCCCGCAGACAGTCTTGCTCCTCGACCGGAGTTATAGTCGGCCGGGGAGGCGAAGACAACGCCGCAAAAACGCCCTCGGAGGGCTTGGCGCGGCGAGCGAATCAACCGCTTGACCGGCGCAAACGCAGCCTCTATGGTCCGATCCCTGCCGCGCCTCGGTGCCTCGTCCGGCCGCCAGCGGCGCGGCCCATGGGTCGGCTGATCCGGTGTAGCTCAACGGTAGAGCATGCGGCTGTTAACCGCAGGGTTGTAGGTTCGAATCCTACCGCCGGAGCCATCCAGCCCGCCAAGGCGCGGTGGCGGAGTGGCTACGCAGCGGCCTGCAAAGCCGTGTACACCAGTTCGAATCTGGTCCGCGCCTCCATCTTCCCTCCTCTTCCTCCCGACCCGCCAGGCCCGGCTCCGAACGGCCGCGCGCGCCCGCGGCGCGGTCGTGGACGGGCACTTGGTCGGCGCGCCAATCCATGTTGCGGTGCAGCACGGGCATTCCTATACTCCGGGGGGACGGTCCCGGTCCGCGCACCGCCAGTGGATGGAACATGGCCACGAAAAACCTCGAAAAGCTGTTCAAGCCGCAATCGATCGCGGTGATCGGGGCCTCCGACCGCAGCGGATCGATCGGCGCCCGGGTGATGCACAACCTTCTGACCGGCGGATTCCGCGGGCCGATCATGCCGGTCAACCCGCGCCGCCTGTCGATCGCCGGGGTGCTGGCCTACCGCACGGTGGAAAGCCTGCCCCTGGTTCCCGATCTGGCGATCCTGTGCATCCCGGCGCCCAGCGTGCCCGACGCCATCGGCCGGCTCGGCGCGTTCGGGACGCGGGCCGCGGTGGTCGTCGCCTCCGGGATGAAGACCGGCCTGGCGGCCGACGGCAGCGGCCGGACCCTGACCCGGGCGATGCTGGACGAGGCGCGGCGCCACGGCATGCGGATCCTGGGTCCGGAGAGCATCGGCCTTCTGGTGGCGCGCCAGAACCTCAACGCCAGCATGGCGCATCTGCCGGCGTTTTCCGGCCGCATCGCCTTCGTGTCGCAGTCCGGTTCGGTCTGCATGGCGGTGCTCGACTGGGCGCATGCGCATGGCATCGGGTTTTCGCATTTCGTGTCGCTGGGCGAATGCGCCGACGCCGACTTCGGCGACGTGATCGACTACCTGGGCAGCGACCCCTATACCCATGCGATCCTGCTGTATATCGAATCGATTCACAAGCGGCGCGACTTCATGTCGGCCGGCCGGGCGGCGGCCCGCAACAAGCCGGTGATCGTGATCAAGTCCGGCTGGGTGGCCGAAGGCGCGCGCGCCGCCGCCACCCACACCGGCGCCCTGGCCGGGATCGACGCGGTCTACGACGCCGCGTTCCGGCGCGCCGGCATGCTGCGGGTGGACAGCATCGGCGAAATCTTCTCGGCCGTGGAGACGCTGGCCCGGTCGCGCCCGATCAAGGGCGACCGACTGGGAATCATTACCAACGGCGGCGGGATCGGGGTGATGGCGGTGGACGAGTTGATCCATGCCGGCGGCCGTCTGGCGCCGTTGTCCGAGGCCACCCTCGAACGGCTCGACGGGATCCTGCCGGCCGGCTGGTCGCGCGGCAATCCGGTCGACATTCAGGGCGCCGCGCCGGGGCAGCGCTATGCCGACGCGGCGCGGGTGCTGCTCGAGTCGCGCGAGGTGGACGCGCTCCTGGTCATGCACGTGCCGACCGCCGACGGCGAAAGCCTGGAGGCGGCGCGGGCGGTGATCGAGGTCGCCGCGGCGACCAAGGCCAACCTGCTGACCAACTGGGTCGGCGAAAGCTCGGTCGCCGCGGCGCGCACGACGTTCGCCGAGGCCGGCGTGCCGACCTACGATACGCCGGGGACGGCGGTCGAGGCCTTCATGCACATGGTGAACTACCGCAAGAACCAGGAGTTGCTGATGGAGACCCCGCCATCGGCGCCGGAGCGGTTCACCATGTGCATGAAGGCCTCGACCGCCGTCCCCGGCGTATCGTAGGTCGGCACGCCGGCCTCGGCGAACGTCC
>JANQGL010000217.1 GCA_028277325.1 Magnetospira sp. | reverse complement strand
TGCGGGCGTCGATCGACCGGCCCGATCCCGGCACCGCCTACAACGTGACCGACGACGGACCGGCCGAGCCGCGCGATGTCGTCCACATGGATGCGCCCGAACCGGTGGCCGGGGCGGTCGATGCGCTTGGCCTGCCCGGCCCGCACCCGGTCCAGCTCGCTGCGCCCGGGCCCGTAGATGCCGGCCAGCCGGAACAGGTGCGCCGGCACCCCGCGCCGCCGGTGCAGGTCCAGCCAGGCCTCCTCGGCCGCCACCCGGCGGCGCGACCGGTCCTGGGTGGCCCGGCACGGCGCCGATTCGTCCACCTCGGCGCCGCCGGTGTCGCCGTAGACCCCGGTGGTCGACAGGTAGCCGAGCCAGATCAGGCCGTCCGGCACATCGCTCGCGTGGAGGTCCAGCACCGGATCGCCCCGTGGGTCGGGGGGAATCGACACCAGGACATGGGTCGCCGCGCGCAGGGCCGCCCGGCCGTCCTCGGACAGGGGGTGGCCGCGGTCGAACCGGAACAGTCCCTCGCCGGGTCCCGGATCGCGACCCGTCCCGTGGATCGACCACCCCTCGCGGCGCAGCAGGGCGGTCAGGGCGCGGGCGCTGTACCCGAGCCCGAAAACGAACAGTCGCGACACCGCGAGGCTCCCCCGGAGGTCTTGAAACGGGTCCCTGGAAGGCCGACTTTAGGGTGCGGACGGCCGCCGCACAAGAGGCCGCGCCGGAACGACCGATCCGCAGCGGAGGACCCCGCCCGTGACCACGCCGACCCGCCGCAAGGTGCACCAGATCGCCGCCGGAACCCTCGTCCAACGCGACTCCGGCGGCCCCTATTTCATGAAGGCGGAGCGCGAGGGCAAGGAGTACGTCCACCACTATCTGGTGCGCCTGCATCCGCGTCCGGCGACCGAGGACGAGACGACCGTCGTCTACCTGGACCCGGACGAGGACCTTCTCGACCACGCGGCGCCCCCGCCGCTGGTCGTCGGCCCCGCCGCCGACGACGCGCGGCCGGCCTGCGGCGACGTGTTCGCCAATGGCCGCGGCACCTTCCTCATGGTCAAGGACACCGCCAAGTCGCAGAAGCATTTCGCCTTCGTGGACATCGCCTCCGGCCGGTTCTCGCGCCGCGAGGACCGGGGCGCCCTGCGGGTGCACGCCGCCTGGTCGCTCGACCTGGGCGGGTTGTGAGGCAACCCGAAAAAGCATCACAATAATCCGCCGCCGGCGGTCTGGCGCCCCGGCCTCGACCCGACTATCTCGGCCGGGAAGGGAGATTCGCCATGACCCGTTCCGCCACGTCCCCGCACGCCGTGCCGCGCCTGACCTTTCGCGGCGGCGCCCGCCAGATGGGCGTCTTCCTGCTGATCAGCCTGCTGCTCTACTATCCGGTCGGCATGGCGGTGGTGCACAGCATCGACGACGACCTGACCTTCGCCGCCGGGGACGTCCCCGACGGCGGCAGCCAGGCGGTCGCGGTGGCGGCGGCGCTGATCGAGCGGGAGACCGACCTCCACCGCTGGACCGCCAACGACCCGTTCTTCCTGCCCGGCGCGGCGCTCGACAACATGCCCAACTTCCAGAAGGGCATCGTCTACGCGCTCGGCCGCTTCACGATCGAGATGAGCGACCACATCGGCCGGGTGCGCGGCACCAGCGGCGTCGACGCGGACCTGGACCGGGCGGCCGGGCTGCTCAAGTATCCGGGCGACGTCTGGTGGATGGACCTGTCCACGTCGCTCGCCCCGACCGCCGCCTCGGAGACCCAGTACCGGGCGGCGCGGCGCGCCCTTCTGTCCTACAACAAGCGGCTGTCCAGGGGGAACGCGGTGTTCGAGACGCGGTCCGACAACCTGGAGGCGACGCTGCAGCGCATCGCGGCCGACATCGGCTCCCTGTCGGCGACCATCGACCAGCGGATCGACGACGGCTGGATCATCGACTTCAAGGCCGACGACGTGTTCTACAACATCAAGGGGCGGCTCTATGCCTACGCCCTGCTGCTGGAGGCCCTGAAGGCCGACTACGCCAAGGTGATCCGGGAGCGCGAGCTGGACGCCACCTGGGACCAGATGCTGGACTCATTGCGCGACGCGGCGTCCCTGCAGCCCTACGTGATCCTCAACGGCGATCCGGATTCGCAGCTGGCGCCGAGCCACCTGGCGGCGCAGGGGTTCTACCTCATCCGGGCGCGCACCCAGATCAAGGAAGTGGCCAGCATCCTGCTCAAATGAGGGTCGCGGACTGTCTGGCCCTCGCGCTCTATCCCGGCGGCGGACGCCGGGCTTGATTCGCCGGCCGACCCGACCCATGTTCAGGGCCGAAGTGTCGAGATAACGCCCCAGGGACCGCACGCCATGTTCATCCAGACCGAGGCCACCCCCAATCCGGCCACCCTCAAGTTCCTGCCCGGACGCGACGTGCTCGGCCGGGGCAGCGCCAACTTCGCGACCGCCGCCGAGGCGGCCGGCAAATCGCCGCTGGCCGAGCGCCTGTTCGGGCTGGACGGCGTGGCCGGGGTGTTCCTGGGCGCCGACTTCATCACGGTGACCAAGAGCGTCGAGTCGGGCTGGACCAGCCTCAAGCCGGTGGTCCTCGGCGCCATCATGGACCACCTGTCGGGCGGCCACCCGGTGATGGCCGAACAGGCGGCCGAGGAGGCGGGCGACGACGATCCGCTGACCGCCAGGATCAAGGAGCTTCTGGAAACCCGGGTCCGCCCGGCGGTGGCCCAGGACGGCGGCGATATCGTGTTCCGTTCTTTCGATGACGGAATCGTCTATCTGCATATGCAGGGGTCCTGCGCCGGCTGCCCCAGCTCGACCGCCACGCTCAAGCATGGTATTGAAAACATGCTGAAATACTACGTGCCGGAAGTGGTCGAGGTGCGCGCGGTCGAGTAACATTTGTGCCACACGGGGCGATCGTTCCGCCTGCGAAAATCGCCTTTTGGGGTGGCCTTCCGGCCGTCGATTCATAGATGCTTAGGCCCTGTCGAGGCAACGTCGAACGTTGGGAGGGCCCGACACGGGCGGCCCGACAGGGCGCTTGCGTCCTCGGCGGACTGGTGACACCTGGAGCGGCATCGGCTTGGCGATGCCAGGAATGTCCATGAACCAGCCTAAGAGCCTGTTTGAAAAAGTTTCCTTGATCGCGGTCGCGGGCGCCGTTGTGGCCACCATGGCGTTGCGCCCGGTCGACCTGACCACCCGTTCGCCGCACGCGATCGTGACCTGGCCCGAGCGCCCCGGGATCGAGACGGTGGCCCTGCCGCCGCTGCGCGCCGGCCGCGACCGCCACCTGACGGTCAACGCGGTGGCGGGCGCGTTCAAGCGCCTCGACTATTCGGTCGACGCGGTGAAGTCCGGCCATGCCGACGTGCCGCGCCTGCTGCTCGCCAGCATGCCGGCCGACCTGCACGAGGTGTCCCGCGTCGAGCGCCGCAAGGCCCTGTTCATCGGCGCCGTGCTGCCGCTGGTGCTGGAGGTCAACCAGGCGATCCTGAAGGACCGCGCGCGGCTGACGTCGATTCGCGACCGCCGCCAGGCCGGCCGGCGGGTGCCGGCGCACGATCGTCTGTGGCTGGCCGCCAAGGCCGAGCAGTACGGCCTGTCCCATGACGACGTGGACGTCGGCGCCCTGCTGCGCCGGCTCGACATCGTGCCGCCGTCGCTGGCCATCGCCCAGGCGGCGGTGGAGAGCGGCTGGGGCACCTCCCGATTCGCCCGCGAGGGCAACGCCCTGTTCGGCCAGTGGACCTGGTCCGACGACGACGACGGCCTCGTGCCGCGTCAGCGCGAGGATGGCAAGACGCACCGGATCAAGGTGTTCGGCCATCTGATCGAAGGCGTCGCCGCCTACGCGGTGAACCTCAACACCCACCCGGCCTACCGGGACTTCCGCGCCCGGCGGGCGGCCCTGCGGCGCCAGGGCGGGCCGCTCGACGGCGACCGGCTGGCCGGCACCCTGACCCGCTATTCGGAACGCGGCGCCGACTACGTGACGACCCTGCGCACCGTGATCCGGGCCAACGAACTCGGCAAGCTCGACGACGCGCGGCTGCGCGGGCCGATCGTCACCGCCGCCGCCGACGGGGTCCCGGTGACGGCCAGCAACTGAGCGGGCCTCAGTCCAGCAGGCCGGCGACCCGCCGCCGCAGTTCGGGCAGAAGCTCGGTTGCGAACCACGGGTGGCGCTTCAGCCACCCGTTGTTGCGCCAGCTGGGATGCGGCAGCGGCAGATGGGCCGGCAGATAGTCGCGCCACGCGGCCACGGTGTCGGTCATCCGCGGCTTGCGGCGGTCGCCCAGATAGAACGCCTGCGCATGGCCGCCGATCGGCAGGGTCAACGCCAGGTCCGGCAGCAGGGCCGGCAGGCGCGGATGCCACAGCGGCGCGCAGACCCCGGGCGGCGGCAGGTCGCCGCCGTGGGCGTCGCGGCCCGGATAGCACAGCCCCATCGGCACGATGGCGATTCGCGTCGCATCGTAGAACCGGTCGCGGTCCAGGTTCAGCCAGTCGCGCAGCCGGTCGCCCGACGGGTCGTTCCAGGGGATGCCCGTCTCGTGGACCCGCGTCCCCGGCGCCTGGCCGACGATCAGCAGGCGCGCCGTCGCCGCCGCCCGCAGAACCGGACGCGGCCCGGCCGGCAGGCTGTCGGCGCAGCGCCGGCAGGCCCGCGCCTCGGCCAGCAGCGCGGCGACCGGATCGCCGCTCATCCGAGGCCGGCGAGCAGTTCGTCCACGAAGGCGGGGACCACCTGGCTGGCCGGGCCGTGCACCGTCTCGGCGAACAGGCTGGCGCCGTGCGACGGCTCCAGGTTCAATTCCACCGTGCGCGCCCGGCCGCGCGTCCGCACGTGCGACACGAAACCGGCCGCCGGATAGACCGTGCCCGAGGTGCCGATCGACAGGAACAGCCCGCAGGAATCGAGGGCCGCGAGGATTTCCGGCATGTGCAGCGGAACCTCGCCGAACCACACTATGTGGGGACGCAGGCTGCCGACCGTCGCGCAGGCGGTGCAGGCGTCTCGGGCCGACAGGTCGCCGATCCACTGCATGATCGCGCCGCAGGCCAGGCAGCGCACCTTCGACAGTTCGCCGTGCATGTGCAGCAGGTCGCGGCTGCCGGCCCGCCGGTGCAGGTCGTCGATGTTCTGGGTCACCAGCAGCACCCGGCCCGGCCAGTCCCGCTCCAGGCGCGCCAGGGCGACGTGGGCCGGGTTGGGGTCGACCGTCGGGAGCTGCCGCCGGCGGTCGTTGTAGAAGGCGTGCACCAGATCCGGATCGCGGGCGAATCCCTCCGGCGTCGCCACGTCCTCCAGGGAGTGGCGGGCCCAGATCCCGTCCGCGTCGCGGAACGTGTCGAGCCCCGATTCCTTGGAGATTCCGGCTCCGGTCAGAATGACGATGGACTCGGCGCGCATGGATTCATACCCTCGTCGGCGTTATGTCACGGAGGGAGTGTCCCACAGGGGCGCCGGGGGAGTCCACATGGTCAAGGTCCTGTTCGTCTGCCTCGGCAACATCTGCCGTTCGCCGACCGCCGAGGGCCTGTTCCGCGATCTGGTTCGGCGCCACGGCCTGGACGACCGGATCGCCATCGATTCGGCCGGCACCGGCGCCTGGCACGTGGGCAGCGCCCCGGACAAGCGGGCCCAGGCGGCGGCGCTTCGGCGCGGCATCGACATTTCCGGGCTCAGGGCCCGCCAGGCGCGGCGCGAGGACTTCGAGCGGTTCGATTACGTGATCGCCATGGACCGCGAGAACCACCGCGACCTGCGGCACCTGTGCCCGCCCGGCCGCGAGGACCGGCTGCACCTGTTCCTGGACTTCGCGCCCGACACCGGGACCCGCGACGTCCCCGACCCCTACTACGGCGGCCGGCAGGGTTTCGAGCACGTGCACGACCTGGTGGAGCGTGCCTCGGCCGGCCTGCTCGACCGCATCCGACAGGACCTGGAGTAAGCCGTGCGCGCGGAGATCGGCGACACCATCCAGCGGGTCACCGGCCACCGGCCGACCGCCTTCCGCGGCCTCGGCGGCGGCTGCGTGGGCGACGTCTACAAGGTCACCCTGGACGGCGCCGAGCCGGTGGTCGCCAAGCTGGGCAACGCCGGCAGCGGCCTCGACGTCGAGGGCTACATGCTCGACGTGCTGGCGCCGCACCTGCCGGTGCCGCGCGTCCTGCACGCCGAGCCGAGCCTCCTGGTGATGACCTGGGTCGACGGCGGCCAGGGCCTCAACGCGGCCTCCCAGGCCCACGCGGCGGAGCTTCTGGCGCATCTGCACGAGGTGCGCGGCGCCGCCCACGGCCTGGAGCGCGACACCCTGATCGGCGGCCTGCATCAGCCCAACCCGCCGACCGACTCCTGGCGCGCCTTTTTCCGCGACCACAGGCTGCTCTACATGGCGCGGGAGGCGGAACAGGCCGGGCGGCTGCCGGGGCGCCACCTGGACCGGGTGGAGAAGCTGGCCGCGCGGCTGGAACGCTGGATCGACGAACCGCCGTTCCCGTCGCTGATGCACGGCGACATGTGGACCGGCAACGTGCTGTGCCGGGGCGACCGCATCGCCGGCTTCGTCGACCCGGCGGTCTACCACGGCGACCCGGAGATCGAACTCGCCTTCTCGACCCTGTTCGGGACCTTCGGGCAGGCCTTCTTCGGCCGCTACCAGGAGCTGCGCCCGCTCGCCCCCGGCTTTTTCGAGGAGCGCCGCGACCTTTACAACCTGTATCCGCTGCTGGTCCACGTGCGGCTGTTCGGCGGCTCCTACGTGGGGTCGGTCGACCGCACCCTGAGCCGGTTCGGGGTATGACCCCGCGCCTCGCGCGATAGCGCGCGATCGATCAAGACGGAGCCACCGCGTGCCCCCGTTCTGATCGTGAATCGCCCGCGAACCGTATGGGCCGCGCAAATCTCATCTGCGAAAACCGACCCGGTTTTCCTGGCATTTGCGATAGGCCGCAGGCCCCGTCGCGGCGCCGCATCGTCGCGCCGGCCGGCGTCTCAGATCTGCCGCACCCTGATGTTGAGGATCTTGATCCGGTAGGCGATCTGGCGCGGCGTCATGTCGAGCAGGCGGGCCGCCTTGGCCTGTACCCAGCCGGCCTCCTCCAGCGCCGCGATGACCCGCTCCCGCTCGTCGAGCGAGGGATCGTCCAGTTTGGCCTTGGGCGTCTCGCGCGGCGGTTCCGGCGGCGCGGCGGCCGGCCGCGCCAGACGCGACTCGCGCAGTCCGGCGAGGTCGACCACGTCGCGGTCGATGGCGCCGGTCTCGCTGAGGATGGCGGCCCGCTCGATGACGTTCTCCAGCTCGCGCACGTTGCCCGGCCAGTCGTGGCGCATCAGGAGGCGGATCGCGGAATCGGTGATCGTCAGCTCGCGCCCCTGCTTGGCCGCCACCTTGGCGACCAGGAAGGCGGCCAGGTCCGGGATGTCCTCCACCCGGTCGCGCAGCGCCGGCAGGAAGATCGGCATCACGTTGAGGCGGTAGTAGAGGTCCTCGCGGAAGCTGCCGGCCGCCACCTCGCCCTCCAGGTCGCGGTTGGTCGCCGCGATCACCCGCACGTCCACCTTCAGGGTCTTCATGCCGCCGACCCGCTCGAACTCGCCCTCCTGCAGCACGCGCAGCAGCTTGGCCTGGAAGGCCGGGCTGATCTCGCCGATCTCGTCGAGGAACAGGGTGCCGCCGTGCGCCTGCTCGAACCGCCCCTTGCGCTGCTGGGCGGCGCCGGTGAAGGCGCCCTTCTCGTGGCCGAACAGCTCGCTTTCCAGCAGGGTGTCGGGCAGCGCCGCGCAGTTGAGGCGGATGAACGGCCCGGCGTGGCGCGGCGAGTTGTAGTGGATGCCGCTGGCGATCAACTCCTTGCCGGTGCCGGACTCGCCGCGCAGCAGCACCGTGGTGTTCCAGCGCGACACCAGGCGCACCTGCTCGAACACCTCGCGCATCTGCGGGGTGTGGCCGACGATCTGGTCGAACCCGTGCTGCGCCTTGACGGCGCGGCGGAGCTTGTCGCGCTCGTCGCGCAGTTCCGTCTCGCGGCGCCGGAACTCGCGCCACAGGCGCACCGTCTGGGCCAGCAGGGTGGCGATCATTTCCAGGAACCGGGTCCATTCCTCGAGCTGTTCGCCGACCTCCGTGGGCTGCGCGGCGAACACCCCGATCGGCGTCTCGCGGCCGCCGAACAGGGGCACGCCGATGAACGGCAGGTCGGGATCGTAGACCCCGCGCCGGTCGAGGAACCGGGGTTCGTCGGCGATGCGCGGCACCGCCACCGTCTCGCCGCGCGCCAGGACGGCGCCGACGATACCCTCCCCGGGACCGTAGCTCACCCGCCGGCCGCCGGCGTCGTCGGACACCGCGGCATGGACGATGAGCTCGCCGGTCTCCGGCTCCGACAGGCCGACCATGCCATGCCGGAACAGGTTCTGGTCATGCAACATGCCCAGCACGTCGCGGATGCTGCGGTCGAGATCCAGGGACCGGCCGAGCACGTGGCTGACGCGATGCAGGGTCGTCAGTTCGACCTCCAGCAAATCTCGACGATCCGAGATCCTCATGGGAATCGTTTCGCTGCCTTCCAAGGGGGTGTGCTCCTAACCATCCGCGCTCTGCGGCACCCGGGTGGTGAGGGTCACCCGGACCCGGCACCCGCCGCCGGCGGCGGTTTCGAGGACCATGCCGCCGCCTTGCGCGAACACCGCCTGCTGGGCGATGGTGAGGCCCATCCCGGCGTGGCCGCGCGGGCGCCGCCAGCCGCAATGGAACGGCTCGAACACGGCGAACCGCCGATCCTCGGGGATGCCCGGACCGGTATCCTCGATCGTCACCTCGACCAGGCCGTCCGGGGTGATCGCGGTGCGCAGGTCGATCTCGCGGGTCGCCGAGCCGCTCTCGGCCAGGGCGTCGACCGCGTTGTCGAGCAGGTGCTTGACCATCGCCCGGAGGGTGCCGGCACGGCCGGGCACGCTCGGCAGGACCGGGGTCGGCCGCCAGTTGACCACCGCCCCGGCGACCAGGAAGCGCTCGG
>JANQGL010000187.1 GCA_028277325.1 Magnetospira sp. | reverse complement strand
GCCGGCCGCCGCGTCGCGCCGCACCTGCACGGTCACCGCGTCGCCGAGCACCGCCGTCTCGCCCTTGCCGAGCGGCAGCAGGGCCGGGGCGTCGCCATCGATGTCGACGAACACGCCGCGCAGTGCCGGCGCCTTTCCGGCCACCCGGGCCAGATAGACGGCGTCGAACCGCGACGGCGCCGCCATCCCGTCGACCCGCAGTTCGACCAGCCGGCCGTCCTCGATCAGGGCGGCGCGCGTCTCGCCGGGCAGGTGGTCGATCAGGATCCGCCGCATCGGCTCAGGCTCCATAGCCGTGGCCGCGCAGCAGGTCCACGGTCTCGCAGAGCGACAGCCCGACCACGTTGGAGTAGGAGCCGTTGAGGGTCCGCACGAAAGCCCCGGCCCGTCCCTGGATGGCGTAGGCCCCGGCCTTGCCCTGCCATTCGCCGCTCGTCAGGTAGCGTTCGATGTCGTCCGGGTGCAGGCGCTTGAAGCGGACCGCCGTGGTCACCCGGCGGACCACCGCGCGGCCGTCCGGCAGAACCAGACAGAGGCCGCCGATCACCCGATGCCGGCGCCCCGACAGCAGCTCCAGATGGCGGCGCGCCGCCGCCTCGTCGGCCGGCTTGTCGAGGATGCGCCGCCCGCAGGCCACCACGGTGTCGGCGCCCAGCACCAGCGCCTCGGGATGGTGCGCCGCCACCGCGCGCGCCTTGGCCTCGGCCAGGCGCTCGGCCAGCCGGGGCGGCAGTTCGCCGGCCTGCGGCGTTTCGTCGACCTGGGCGGCCTCGATGGCGTGCGGGTGGATGTCGGCCTGGATCAGAAGGTCGCGGCGGCGTGGCGAGGCGGAGGCCAGGACCAACGCCGGCCGGCCGGTTCTGGCGGACGGCATGCGGCGGTTCCCGGATGGCGGCTATTTGAAGCGGAACGTGATGCGGCCCTTGGTCAGGTCGTAGGGGGTCATTTCCACGTTGACCCGGTCACCGGCCAGGACACGGATCCGGTTCTTGCGCATCTTGCCCGAGGTGTGGGCGAGGATTTCGTGTTCGTTGTCCAGCTTGACGCGGAACATCGCGTTGGGCAGCAGTTCGGTGACCGTGCCGGTAAACTCGATTGCCTCTTCCTTGGCCATCAGGTCCTCTGAACGGTGGGGTGAACGCGCGGTAAAGTGCGCACTCCGCCCCGCCGGGTCAAGTTCTTTCCCCGACCGATCCGCGGCGGCGGTGCGGATCGCCGTCATTTGCGGGTGGTGCCGGTGACCTTCCCGGATTCCGCCATCGCTCCCAGGGTGAACTCGATGAGATCGACCACCCGGTCGTGGGACGCGAAGGTGTCGGTGTTGATGACGAGATCGAAGTCCAGAGGGTCGTTGGCGTTGCGGCTGAACTGCTCGCGGACGAAGCGGTCGCGCTTCCGGTTGCTCTCCTTGACCCGGCGCCGCGCCTCGGTGATCTCGATCCCCTCCTGCATGGCGATCCGCTTGGCGCAGGCCTCCGGCGAGCCGATGATGCGCACCCGCAGCACGTCGCGCCCGGCCAGGATCAGGTGCGCCGCCCGGCCGACGATCACCCCGCCGACCCGGTAGAGGGCGCGGATCGCCGTCACCAGGTGCCGCTGGTAGGCGTCGCGGGTGACGTCCTTGCCGAACGCCAGGGAATACAGCCAGGCGTCGCTGGCCGAGGCCACCGACTCGTGAAGGCGGTTCATCAGGCTGGTGTTCACCTGGGTCTGCTTGGCAACCGCGTCGAGGACCTCGGCGCAATAGCAGGCGGTCCCCAGACGGTCGGCGAGCAACCGGGCAACCTCGTTGCCGCCCGAGCCCATGGTGCGCGAGATGGTGATCACGGGCTTGCTCTCGGTGGCTTTCTCGGGCTCCGTCTCGGCCGCCTGGACCATCGCCTGGATCACGCTCTGGGCTGTCATCGTCATGGGCCGGTCCCCCATCTTGCGCCGTGTCGATTCGGGCGGCGATTCTCCAGAACGATCATTCCGTTAGCTTACCACCGACGGGTAGGGGGGAACAGGCAAAACGTCATGCCCCCAAGGCGCGTCAGGGGGTGAACCGCTGCCGGATTCGCTCGAACAGGGTGTCGCGCACCTCCCGATAGGCGGTCAGGCGGGCGTCGCGGCTGCCCTCGATGAACGACGGGTCGAGGGTCTGCCAGTATTCCACGTCGCAGGCCATGTGGCGGGTCAGTTCCACCGCCTTGTGCTGGGCCTCCGGGGACAGCGACACGATGAGATCGAACGAGGTATCCTCCAGATCCTCGAAGGTCTTGGCGCGGTGCCTCGAGATGTCGAGGCCGATCTCGTCCATCGCCGCGATGGCGAATCCGTCGGCCTCCCCGCAACGCACCCCCGCCGAGTCGACGAAGACGGAGCGCGGATAGAGGCGCTTGAGGATCGCCTCCGCCATCGGCGACCGGATCGCGTTCATGGTGCAGCAGAACAGGACGGCCGACGGCAGGTCCTTGCGCGGGGGCTTCATGGCCGGTCAGCCCCGGATGTGCAGCACGCAGACCAGGGTGAACAGGCGGCGCGCCGTCGGCGCGTCCATCCGTACCCGGCTGGCCAGCCGTTCGGCCAGAAGGTCCGATCCCTCGTCGTGCAGGGCCCGCCGGCCCAGGTCGATCGCCTCGATGTGGTTCACCCCGGCGTGCTTGATGGCGTCGTAGTAGGTCTCGCAGACGGTGAAGTAATCCTTGATGAGGCGCCGGAACGGGCTGGTCGGCAGGGTGAACCGGTCGAGCGGGTCGTCGGCCTCGGAGCGGACGTCGAACACCAGCCGGTCGTCCTCGATCGACAGGTGGAGGATGAACGGCCCGTCCTCGCCGATCACGTCGAACCGGTTGTCCTCCAGCAGGTCGTAGATCGCCGCCGCGCGCTCGTGTTCCACCGGCGCGCTGCGCCGGACGACGGTCTTTTCATCGAGGTAGACGTGGACGATGCGGGCCGGATCGTCCGCCATTGCCTCACGGTCCGGTCGGCAGGTTGAGGCGCAGGGCCACCGAATGGCCGTGCGCGTCGAGGCCCTCGGCCCGCGCCAGGTCGACCGCCGCCGGGCCGATGCGGCCCAGGGAGTCGGAATCGCACTGGATGTAGGTGGTGCGCTTCAGGAAGTCGGGCACCCCGAGGCCGGACGAGAAGCGGGCGCTGCGCGCCGTCGGCAGCACGTGGTTGGGGCCGGCCACGTAGTCGCCCACCGCCTCCGGGGTGAAGCGGCCGAGGAACATGGCGCCGGCGTGACGGACCTTGTGCGCCAGGGCCTGCGGGTCGGCCACCGCCAGTTCCAGGTGTTCCGGGGCGAGGCGGTCGACCAGCGGCGGCGCGGCGTCGAGGCCGGGCACGACGATCACCGCGCCGTGCCGGTCCCAGGACTGGCCGGCGATGTCGGCCTTGGGGAGGGTTTGAAGGTGCCCCTCCACCGCCCGTTCCACCGCTTCGGCGAAGGCCGCGTCGTCGGTGATCAGGATCGCCTGCGCGGCCGGGTCGTGCTCGGCCTGCGACAGCAGGTCCATGGCGATCCAGGCCGGGTCGTTGGCGGCGTCGGCGACCACCAGGATCTCCGACGGCCCGGCGATCATGTCGATGCCGACGCTGCCGAACACCTGCCGCTTGGCCGCCGCCACATAGGCGTTGCCGGGGCCGACGATCTTGTCCACCGGGGCGATGCTGTCGGTCCCGAAGGCCAGGGCGCCGACCGCCTGGGCGCCGCCGATGCGGTACACCTCGTCGATGCCGCAGACCTCGGCCGCGGCCAGCACCAGCGGGTTGATCACCCCGCCCGGGGTGGGGACCACCATGGCGATGCGCCCGACCCCGGCCACCTTGGCCGGCAGGGCGTTCATCAGCACCGAGGACGGATAGGCGGCCAGGCCGCCCGGCACGTAGATCCCCACCGCGTCGACGGGCGTCCAGCGCAGGCCGAGCCGCACCCCGTCGTCGTCGGTGTAGTCCAGGTCGCCCGGCCGCTGGCGGGCGTGGAAGGCGACGATGCGGTCGGCCGCCGCGTTGAGGGCGCGGATGGTGGACGGGGCGCAGCGGGCGTCGGCCACCGCGATGGCGGCCGGATCGATGCGCAGGGTGTCGGGGGTGAGCCGCTGGCGGTCGAACCGCTCGGTGTACGCGATCACCGCCGCGTCGCCGCGCGCCTTCACGTCGGCCAGGATCGCCGCCACCGCGTCGTTGACGTCGGCGTCGGATTCCCGCTTGGCGTTCAGCAGGGCCGCGAACGCGGCCTCGAATCCTGGCTCGGTCGCGTCAAGCCGCACCGGCATCGATCACCTCCCTGAACCGGTCGATCCATCGGGTCATTTCGTCGGGCCGCGTCTTCAGGGCGGTCCGGTTGACGGCGAGGCGCGAGGTGATCTCGGCGATCTGCTCGACCTCGACCAGGCCGTTGGCGCGCAGGGTCGACCCGGTCGAGACCAGGTCGACGATGCGCCGGCACAGGCCCAGCCTGGGCGCCAGTTCCATCGCCCCGTTGAGCTTGATGCACTCGGCCTGCACGCCGCGCGCCGCGAAATGGCGCGCCGTGATGTTGGGATACTTGGTGGCCACCCGGACGTGCGACCAGCGGGACGGGTCGTCCTCGGCGCTCAGCTCCTTCGGCTCGGCGACCGCCATCCGGCAGTAGCCGATGCCCAGGTCGAGCGGCGCGTAGATCTCCGGGAAGTCGAACTCCATCAGCACGTCGTTGCCGACCAGCCCGAGCTGCGCCGCCCCGAAGGCGACGAAGGTGGCGACGTCGAAGCTGCGCACGCGGACGATATCCAGGCCGGGGATGTTGGTCGCGAACCTGAGGGCGCGCGACTTCGGATCGTCGAACGCCGGCTCCGGTTCGATCCCGGCGGCGCGCACGATCGGCATCGCCTCGTCGAGGATGCGGCCCTTGGGCAGGGCGAGGATGAGTTGGCCGGTCTCGGGCACGGCGCGGGTCTCCTTGGGCGGGACCCCTACATAGCGAACCTGGGGCGGCGGTTAAAGGGAAACCCTGCGATCCATTCCGGTCGGCCCTTTCTCGTGCGGCGGGATGTGGAATTTCCAAGCGGACCGTTACGCCTGGGAATGCCAGGCGGCTCAATCGGGACTCGTCATCGCGAGCAACCGGAAACATGGCGGGTCCAAAAAAACAAGCGGGCCCATTGGCAGCGTTCGAATGACGTCATGCAGAACAAGACGTGTCGTACGTTGTCCGAGAAATCGAACATCAATCCCGCTTCTCCGCCTTTGCCAGCCCTTCCTTGCGCAGCGCGAGGAACCTTTGGCGCGCCTGTTCCCATAGGCCGCGCGGCAGCATGCCGTAGAACGGCGTGGCGGGGCGTTGGTCCGGCACCGGCCGGAGATCGAAGCCGGGCCACAGGAACCGGTTGACTTCCGAGCAGACGATCCACGACGGGGCGTCGTCCAGGCGGAGGATCCGCTTCGCGTCGGGCGGGATCTCGATGGCGGTCCTGGGGTCGGCCGGGGGCGCACGGGTGATCGGCAGGACCAATACGGTCATGGGTCCCGCCGGGCTCTCCCGGTGGGCCAGGATCACGGCGGCCGGTCGGTCCTTGCGGCCTTCCTCGAGGCCTCGGCGCGCCTCGTCCTTCCACAGATAGGCGTAGCGCACTACCGCGCCATTGCGGGGCGGCTCGGAAAAGTCCATCTACGCGCCGTACTCGGCCGACTCGATCAGGGCGGCCAGGTCGCCCGGGACTTCGTGCGCATGGAAGGCGCCGGACAGCATCTCCATCATGCGGCGGTAGTGCTCGGCGGACAACAGGACGGCGGTCTCCCGATTGTGGCGGGTGATGATCACCGGTTCCCGGAGGGCCTTGTCGATATAGTCGCCGAAGCCTTTCTGCACCTGGGTCGCCGTGGCGGTGGTCATGGGACGCCTCCGATCGTTTTCCGTATTTTGCGGAAAACGCGGACGAAACACAAGGCGTGCTCGGGCGGATCGCCGCCCTGCACGCCGAATACCACGCGCAGAGCCACGGTTTCGGGCGCGCCTTCGAGCGCCAGGCGGCGCGCGGCCGGTGCGACGTCCTGGACCGCGCTATTCACCCTGGCCGAGGAGGCGGTCGGCCGGCGATGAGGCACCGAGGCGGTGGCGCAGCGGTGGGAGACGGCTATCCCTTGACCCGCTCGACGTCGGCCCCGCAGGCCTGCAGCTTGGCCTCCAGGCGCTCGTAGCCGCGGTCCAGGTGATAGACCCGGTTGACCTGGGTCTCGCCGGCCGCCGCCAGGCCGGCCAGGACCAGCGACATGGAGGCCCTGAGGTCGGTCGCCATCACCGGCGCCCCGGACAGGGTCTCCACCCCGCGCACGATCGCCGAGGCGCCGTGCACGTTGATGTCGGCTCCCATCCGGCACAGCTCCGGCACGTGCATGAAGCGGTTCTCGAAGATCGTCTCGGTGATCATCGCGGCGCCGCGCGCGGTCGCCATCAGCACCATCAACTGGGCCTGCATGTCGGTCGGGAAGCCGGGGTAGGGCTCGGTCATCGCGTCGACCCCGGTCAGCGGCCCGTTGGTGCGCGCCACCCTGAGCCCGGCGCGTTCCGGCGTCACCTCGACCCCGGCCCGCGACAGAACGTCGACGAGCGCCTGGATGTGGCCGGGATCGGCCCCCTCCAGCAGCACCTCGCCGCCGGTCAGCGCCGCCGCGATCGCATAGGAACCGGCCTCGATGCGGTCCGGGATCACCGCGTGGGCGGTGCCGCCCAGCGACTCCTTGCCCCGCACGGTCAGGGTGTCGGTGCCGATGCCGTCGATCTCGGCCCCCATCCCGACCAGGCAGCGCGCCAGGTCGCCGACCTCCGGCTCGCGCGCCGCATTGGCCAGCACCGTCTCCCCGTCGGCCAGGCAGGCCGCCATCAGAAGGTTCTCGGTGCCGGTCACGGTGACCGCCGGGAACACGATCCGGGCGCCCTTCAGGCGGCCGTCGGCCCGCGCCTCCACGTAGCCGCCGGCGAGCTCGATCTCGGCCCCCATCTGGCGCAGCGCCGCCAGGTGGAAATCGACCGGCCGGGTGCCGATCGCGCAGCCGCCGGGCAGCGACACCCGGGCCTGGCCGTGGCGGGCCAGCAGCGGCCCCAGGACCAGCACCGAGGCGCGCATCTTGCGCACCAGGTCGTAGGGCGCGGTGGCGCTGCGCAGATCGGCGCAGGCGAGGTCGAAGGTGCGTCCGGCGTGGCCGTCCTGCGGCGCGTGGCCGTTCATCCGCATGTCGACGCCCAGTTCGGCCAGCAGGTTGGCCATCGACACGATGTCGACCAGATGCGGCAGGTTGGACAGGGTGAGGGTCCGGTCGGTCAGCAGTGCCGCCGCCATCAGCGGCAGGGCGGCGTTCTTGGCGCCGCCGATCGGGATGCTGCCGTGCAGGGGCCGGCCGCCCCGAATGAGGATTCGGTCCATCGGCTCTTTCTGTCGAACGCCCGGCATGCCGGGGAGCGGAAAATACAGCGTCATAGCCGCTGCATGGCGGACGATCAAGGCGGCTTTGCGGGGCTTGTGGGTAACCCGGGTGGCGCGGTCACGCCGGGCCGTCGAACAGGGCGCGCAGCGGTTGGGCCAGTTCGGCGTCGCGCGCCGATTCCGCCGCCGCCACCCGGTCGAGGAACCGCCGTTCCCAGGTCTCCGCCGGCGCCCGGCCGGCGGCCGGGTCCGGCGGGTCCAGCGACAGGCCGAGGACGCGCAGCAGGTCGGCCAGGGTGACGGTGGCCGGGTCGCGCGCCAGGACCCAGGACTCGCGCTCGCCGCGCGCCACCAGGCGGCCCGCGCTCAGGTCCCCGAGGACGGTGTCCAGTTCGCCGTCGGCGGCCGCGGTGTGGGTCAGCAAGGCCCGCCGGGCGACCGGGCCGCCGCAAGTCCGCTGCGCCAGATCCAGGCGGCGCAGGACGTCGACCGCCACCCGCAACCGTCGGCCGGGCGCCGACCGGGACGCCCCGCGGCCGCGCAGGTGCTGCCATTCGGGCAGCGCCGCGGTGACCGTGGCGCCGATCAGCACCACCGCCCAGGACAGGTACATCCAGATCAGGAACAGCGGAATCGACGAAATGGCGCCGTAGATCGCCTGATAGGACGGGAACTTCACCACATAGAGGCTGAACCCCCAGCGCAGGGCGGTGAACAGCAGGCCGGCCAGGGCCGCTCCCGCCACGGCATGCCGCCAGCGCACCGGGCGGTTGGGCATGACCACGTAGAACAGGGCGAAGGCGGCGACGATGAGCAGGGTCGGCAGCGCCCTGGTCAGCAGGCTCGACGGTCCGGAGACCGCTTCCAGACCGGGGACGTGGGCCAGCGCGGTCAGGTAGCCGGACAGGGTGAAGGAGGACCCGACCAGCACCGGTCCGAGGGTGATCAGCGCCCAGTAGACCAGCACCCGGACCAGCGGCGGACGCGGCCGGGCCACCCTGAAGATGCCGTTCATCGCCGATTCGATGGTGTTGAGCAGCATCAGGGCGGTGACCGCGAGGCCGACCAGGCCGACCGCGCCCAGCTTGCCGGCGTTGGCCAGGAAGCCGCGCAGGTAGGACTCCACCTGCGCCTTGTCCTGCACCACCAGATGGTCGAGCAGATAGGCCAGCAACTCCTCGCGCGCCTCGGCGAACCCGGGGAACGCGGCCAGCATGGCGAAGGCGATGGTGAGCAGCGGCACCAGCGACAGCAAGGAGGTGTAGCCGAGGGCCGAGGCGACCCGCAGGCCGTCGTCCGCCATGAACCGCCTCGCGGCATAGGCCGGGAAGCCGCTCAGGCGGCGGACCCGGACCCGCAGGCGGGCGAGCTTGCTCACCGGTCGGTCTCCCTCCCATTGATCGCCGGGTCATGATACACCGCGCCGATCCCCCGGCAAGGCAAGGCGGGTTCCGCGCGCCGCCCGCATGGCCTATAAACGGGGCGTCATGCAGCAGTATCTCGACCTCCTGCGCCTGGTGCGCGAGACCGGCGTGTTCCGCGGCGACCGCACCGGGACCGGCACCCAGGGCGTTTTCGGCCACCAGATGCGGTTCGACCTGGATCGCGGGTTCCCGGTCCTGACCACCAAGAAGCTGCACCTGAAATCGATCGTCCACGAGCTCCTGTGGTTCCTGAGGGGCGACACCAACATCGCCTACCTGAACGCGAACGGGGTCCGCATCTGGGACGACTGGGCCGACGAGGTGGGCGACCTCGGCCCCATCTACGGCAAGCAGTGGCGGGACTGGGACGGCGTCGACCAGATCGCCGAGGTGGTGGCGCAGATCCGGGCGAACCCCGACTCGCGGCGGCTGCTGGTCTGTTCCTGGAACGTGGCCGACCTGCCGGCGATGGCGCTGCCGCCCTGCCACTGCCTGTTCCAGTTCCACGTCGCCGAGGGTCGCCTGAACTGCCAGCTCTACCAGCGCTCGGCCGACATCTTCCTGGGGGTGCCGTTCAACATCGCGTCCTACGCCCTGCTGACCATGATGGTGGCGCGGGTCACGGGCCTCCGGCCGGGGGTCTTCGTGCACACCCTGGGCGACGCGCATCTGTACGCCAATCATCTCGAGCAGGCCGATCTGCAGTTGACCCGGACCCCGCGACCGCTGCCGCGCATGGAGATCAATCCGGCGGTGACCGACATTTTCGGGTTCCGGTACGAGGATTTCCGACTGGTCGGTTACGATCCCCATCCCCACATCAAGGCGCCGATCGCGGTATAGGGACGCCGCCGTGCCGGATGGCGGCGTTTGGAGCGGCCCTGGCGTGCTCGATGTGTATAAAAACCCACTGCGCCGGGCGAAAGGTCGTGCTATAGTATAATATGTTGGGGTGCGAATCCCGATTGGCGGGCGACCGGATGCCGCCAGCCGGGGCCGGGCGCCGGGAAAGCTTGCCACGCCATCGCGGCGGGGCCGCTCCAGCGACCGGAGAGCAATTGTCGAGACGGGCGCGATCCGAGCGTCCGCAAACGGTTTTTCAGGCGGGACGGAGCCGATGGACTTTGATGTCGCTCGCAGAATCACCCACTCCCGCATGATCGCCCGATGCAAGGTGATCAACGAGACGCTCACGCGGCGTACCCTGCCGCACCACGCGTCGAACGACATCGATTTTCTGATCCGCGAGATCAATACGCACATGCGGGAGATCGGCCGCCTGCAGCGGAACGACGGCAGCGAGGCCGCGACACGGCGATGTTGCCCGACGTGGGGGGATCCCGAGGTGTTCCGGCACGACCTGGAGGCGGCGATGGAGTTGTTGGCCCAGGCTCGAGAGGCGATCAGGGCCGACGACCAACGGAACGCCAAGGTTCACGTAAGCCGCGCGTTCAAGGCGCTGATGGATCACGTGATCCTGTCCGAGCGCCTGTTCGCCGAACGGCTTGCCGAGGAGCGCGCGGACCGGCATCAGGCACGGCGGGCCTTTGCCGCGGTATAGGGGATCGCGCCGCCGCTACCAGCCCCAGCGGTCCTGCCAGCTTCTGTTGCGCAAGGTGCGGTCGCTCAGATACATCCAGCGCAACGGCATGTCCCAGGGGCCGCCGCGCCCGGAAAAGAAATCGGACGCCAGATCGCTCCACAGGCAGGCCTGCTTGTAGGCGGTGCCCATCGGATCGGCGCAGGGGATCATCGCCAGGGCGTCGTACATGGCGCGCGCGATGGTGCGCTGCTCGGGGTGCGCGTAGGTCATGCCGCGCAGCCGGTTCATGAAGCGGATGTCGCAGCCGCAGTCGCCGCTTCCCGAGGTGGCGGCGCAGATGTCGTGTTCCATGCAGGCGGCGTCCAGGCTGTCGACCGGCGGAAGCTGGGCCGCGTAGGCGTCGCGCGGGTGGTCGGGGCCGCACCAGTTGCCGTACATGGGCAGCGAAACCGCCTGCGCCGGCCCCAGCGAAACCGCCAGCGGCAGCAGCAGCAACAGGATCGCCGGCGCCGGACGACTCATGCGCCGCCCCGCAATTCCTCGACGACCCTGGCCAGCTCGTCGATCACCGTCGCCGTCGTCTCGCCGGCCATCATCTCGCGGTCGCTCATCCGGACCAGCCGCCCGATCGCCGTGCACAGCTTCCGGTAATCGCCGGGCAGGGGTTCGAACGCCTCGGCGGCCCCCGGGCCGGCGATCCGGCCCTCCCTGAGCAGCGCCTCGGCCGCCTCGATCGCGGCCTGTTCCTTCTGATAGATCTCGAATGCCATGACCGGGCGGCCCTCGTGGCTAGGCGACGTTGCCGGCGCGCAGGAAGGGGGTGATGTCGACCTCGTCGATCTGCTCGGGACGCAGGAACTCCTCGGCATACTCGCGATAGATTCCGCTGCGCAGGAACAGGTCGAACAGGTCGGGGTCGATATGGTTGTCGTCGCGGAAGAAGCTCAGGATCCGGATCGCCTCGCTCAGGGTCTTGTGGGCTTTGTAGGGACGATCGCCGGCGGTCAGCGCCTCGAAGATGTCGGCGATCGCCATCACGCGGGCCGGGATCGACATCTGGCCGGCGGTCAGCCGGCGCGGGTAGCCGGTGCCGACCATCGTTTCGTGGTGGGCCCCCGCGTATTCGGGAATCCGCCGCAGGGGCTGTGGCCAAGGCAGGCGTTCGAGCATCATGATCGTCTGCACGATGTGCTCGTTGATCTTGTAACGCTCTTCGGGGGTCAGGGTGCCGCGCCCGATGGCGAGGTTGTGCAGCTCGCCAAGGTTGTAAAGATGCTCCGGCATCTCGATGGCGAAGCCGAACGGATTGTCGCCGCTGTAGGGGTTCTCCCGGTCGGGGCGCGGAATGACGTGTTCCGGCTTGTCGGCGAGCAGCGGCTCCTCGGCCGGCGGCGGGGCCGGCGCGGCGTCCTCGCGGCGCTTCAACTCGTCGCGTGACAGGCCGAGGCGGTCGTCGAAGTGGCGGGTCCAGGTCCGCTGTCCGATCTCGCGCAGCCGCGCCACCTTTTCCGGGGCCATGAACTCGCCGCCCAGGTTGCATTCGGCGATGAACGCGAAGTCGTCCTCCAGACGCGCCACCTCGGCCTCGAACGCGGCCTTCAGCGCCGCCTCGTCGCCGCCGTCCAGGCGGCCCTTCAGGTGGCGGATCTCGGCGTCGCGGCGCAACACCTCGAACCGGGTGCGGACCTCGTGGACGCGGTTCCAGATGGTTTCCAGCTTGGTTGCCTTGTCGACCACGTATTCCGGGGTGGTGACCTTGCCGCAGTCATGCAGCCAGGCGGCGATGTGGAACTCGCGCCATTCGTCCTCGGTGGTGAGGGTGAAGTCGGCGAACGGGGCGTCGGTGCTTTCGCTGGCCGCCCGCACCAGGCGTTCCGCCAGGTCGGGGACGCGCGCGCAATGGCCGCCGGTATAGGGGGATTTGGCGTCGATGGCGCCGGCGATCAGCTGGATGAACGCATCGAGGAGGGCGCGTTGCGACTCGACCAGGTTGCGGTTGTCCAGCGCCACCGCCGCCTGCGCCGCCAGGGCCTCGACGAATCGCGACACGCTGGGCAGGAACTGGATGACGTTTCCGGTTTCGGGGTCGCGCGCGTTGAGAAGCTGCAGCGCCCCGATGACGCCGCCGTCGCGCCGTTTCAGGGGTATGGTCAGGAACGATTGCGAGCGGTAGCCGGTCCGGCTGTCGAAGGCGCGGGTGCCCGAGAAGTCGAACTGGTCGTTTTCGTAAGCGTCGGGAATGTTGATGCTGCGTTCGGTGAGCACCGCGTGGCTGACCACGTTGCGGTGATTGGCCTCTCCGGTTTGCGGGTCGTACAGCGGCACCGGCGGCAGCGGGACGTCCTTTCCGGTGGTGCCGCCCACGGCGATGCCCAGGGAGTCGGTGCGCATGATCTCGAAGCGCAGGGTCTCGTCGTCGTCGCGGATGTAGAGCGAGCCGCCGTCGGCGTGGGTGAGGTCCTTGGCGCCGATGAGGATCATTTCCATGAGGCGCGAGCTGTTGCGTTCGGCCGACAGGCTGACGCCGAGATCGACCAGGGTCGACAGCTTGGCGCGCTCCTGGATGAGGACCTTCTGGCGCTCCAGGTCCCGCTCCTCGAGAATCCGGTTCAGCTCCGACAGCTCGGCCTGCGACAGCCGCAGCTTCTTGTTGTCCTGGAACGGGGCGTCGGTGGCTCGGTCGCTGATTCGCGACAGCCGTTTGCCGATCAGCAGCAGGCGTTCGAAGCTGGTCGCCAGGCTGGCCAGGTCGGGATACAGCGGATCGGCCTCGATGCCGATCTCCGCCATCCGCTCCTCGGCCTGGCGTAGCGCCTCCTCCTCCGCCTTGAACAGTTCGCGGCTCATTCGGCGGCCAACTCCCGGAGTTCGAACTTGGCGTGCCTCAGATCCTCGCCGAATTCCTCGCCCAGTTCCTGCATGTCGTCGTCGTCCGTTTCGAAGACCCAGACCAAATCGACCGGGTTTCCGTTCCTGGCCGTTTCGTCGAGCGGATCGAACAGGCCCATCAGGATCTTGGCGGTCGAGCTGTTAAAATAAACCAGTTCGAAGGTGAATTCGACCGCGGTGTCTTGAAGGGCCTTCAAGTGGGTTTCGAGCCTGGACACCAAGGATCCGAAAAACGCCGTCACGTCTTCCGGATTAGGACTCCCCGCGAATGGCGAACCGATTGTTCGCGAAATCGAAATCACCCGCCCCATAACACAGCGAACTTCGGAGTCGGGATAGTGCACCGACTCCGACAAAAGGTGCACCTTTTGTCGGCCCGGCGCCCCAGTCAAGCATTTGTTCGTGCGGCGATTCACCAAACGAATGTCGACCTTCGCCCGAATCTTTCGTTTGGATCGCTGCACT
>JANQGL010000169.1 GCA_028277325.1 Magnetospira sp. | reverse complement strand
CAGCGGCCGCACGTCGGCCACCCGGGTGCCGTCGGGGCGCAGGATCTGCATCGCCTGCCAGGAGCCGGCGAGCGACGCCATCACCTGCCTGACCCGCGGGTCGCGGCGGCGTGCGTAATCGTCCATGTCGCCGAGCAGCCGCACCTTGGCCTCGAACGGCTCGGCGCCCAGCGGGTTGAGGTCGGTGTAGAGTTGCCGGTTGGTGCCGCGCGGCGGCTCGGCCAGGCTGCCGCCGCGGCCGCCGCGCACCGCCGCCACCGTCCGCGCGGCCCGCTCGAGCGCCGCCTCGCTGAGCTCCGAGGCATGGGCGTAACCGGTACACTCGCCGGACACCGCGCGCAGGCCGAATCCCTGCTCGGTGTCGAAGGTGGCCGCCTTGATCTGGCCGTCGTCGTAGGCGAAGCTCTCCGACTGCCGGTATTCGAGGAACAGTTCGCCGTCGTCCATCCCGTCGAGCGCCGCGCCGACCCGCGCCTGCACGCGGTCGAGGTCCATGCCGCTGCGGGTGAAGAAGAGATCGTCGGTGGTCGCCAGATGGGTCATGGGGTCTCCAGGGGTTCGATGTGACGGACGCATTATATGGGAAGTCCGGCCCCGCCTGTCACGGGGGGTCAGCCCCAATCCCCGTCGGTGGCGATCTTCAGGCCCGCGCCGCAGTGCTTGCAGTGGACGGCGTCCGGGTCGTGCCGGGCCAGCCCGCAGGTCGGACAGGGATGGCGTACCTTCTGCGGCCGGAAGATGGTCTGCACCAGGCGCAGGAACAGCGCCACCCCGACCACCATGATGATCACCGCCAGCAGCCGCCCCTGGCCGCCCTGCAGGGTGATGTCGCCGAACCCGGTGGTGGTCAGGGTGGTCACGGTGAAATAGAGCGCGTCCACGTAGTTGTTGATCTTCGGGTTGACCTCGACCTGCATCACATAGACCAGCGCCGTCACGAAGAACACGAACACCATGAGGTTCAAGGCGCTCTGGATGGTGTCCTCGTGGCGCCTGAAGAACGGGAAGGTGTCGCGCAGTTCGGCGAGGACGTGATAGCTGCGCAGCAGCCGCAACACCCGCACCACCCGCAGGAAGGCCATGTTCTCGAACACCATCGGGGCCAGCAGCGACCCGATGACGACCAGGTCGGCCAGGGTTATCGGGCGCAGCAGGTGCCGCCACTTGCGCGGCGCGATCACCGTCTGGGCCGTGAAGTCGACGATCATGACCAGGGCGATCGCGTAGTCGGCGGCCAGGATCCAGGGCGTCATCTCGACCATCGACGACACCACGAAGAACAGCACCGTCGACACATCGAACACCAGCACCCCGTAGCGGAACCGGCGCCCGGCCGGGCCGGGGCCGCGATACAGGCCATGCAGTTTCCGGACGATCTCCGACATGCGTTGAGTGTAAACCAGTGTGGTGGATTCGAAGTTCGCGATAGTATTCGGGGCCGACTCCATGGCGAACTTCGACTCCGAAACCACACCAGACTCAAGAGGTTACCTGGTGTCCTTATCGAATCCGAAGTTCGAAAGCGCCTGCCGTATAATGATACGAACTTCGGATTCGGGACACTAGGCGCCGGAACTCGCCAGCCGCGAATCGGCGTGCGATACCGGGCACCCAAGCAGGGGGGACGGGCGATGACCGGGGACGACCGACGCGACGATCCGACGAGCTGGGGCGCCGCCACCCGCGCGGTGCGCGGCGGCTTGGCGCGCAGCGGGTTCGACGAGACGGCGGAGGGGCTGTTCCTCACCTCCGGCTACGTCTACGGCTCCCCGGAGGAGGCCGAGGCCACTTTCCGGGGCGACATCCGGCGCCACCAGTATTCGCGTTTCGCCAATCCCACGGTGGACATGTTCGCGGCCCGCCTGGCGCTGCTGGAGGGCGCCGATTACTGCTGCGCCACCGCCACCGGCATGGCCGCCGCCACCCTCGCCCTCCTGGCCTGCACCCGGGCCGGCGACCGGGTGGTCGGGGCGCGCGCCCTGTTCGGCTCCTGCCTCTACCTGCTGACCGACTTCCTGCCCCGCTACGGCGTGGCGACCGAACTGGTGGACGGCACCGACCCGGCGCAATGGAAACGCGCCCTGTCGCGCCCGACGGCGGCGGTGCTGCTCGAATCGCCGTCCAACCCGGGTCTGGAGATCGTCGACATCCAGCGGGTGGCCGACCTGACCCACGCCGCGGGCGGACGGCTGATCGTCGACAACGCCTTCGCCTCGCCGGTCCTGCAGCGGCCGCTGGACCTGGGAGCCGACGTGGTGTTCCATTCCTCGACCAAGTACGTCGACGGCCAGGGGCGCACCCTGGGCGGCGCCGTGCTGACCCGCGACGCCGCCCTGCACGACGACCATCTGCTGCCCCTGTACCGCAATACCGGCCCGGCGATCAGCCCGTTCAACGCCTGGGTGCAGCTCAAGGGTCTGGAGACCCTCGACCTGCGCATGCGGCGCCACTGCGCCAACGCGCTGCGGGTGGCGCGCTTCCTGGAAAGCCGCCCGGAGATTGCGCGGGTCCTGCACCCGGACCTGGAGAGCCATCCGCAGCATGCCCTGGCCCGGGCGCAGATGCGGGCCGGCGGCGGCGTCGTGGCGTTCGAGACGGCGGGCGGCAAGGCGGCGGCGTTCGAGCTGCTGAACGGCCTCCGGCTGATCGACATCTCCAACAACCTGGGCGACGCCAAGTCCCTGATCACCCATCCGGCGACCACCACCCACCACCGCCTGACCGACGAGGAACGGGCCCGGGTCGGCATCACCGGCGGCCTGCTGCGACTGTCGGTCGGCCTGGAGGACCCGGAGGACGTGGTCGGCGACCTGGCCGGGGCGCTGGGCGGATAGGGTCCCCCGCGGCCCGGCCCGGCGCGGGAACGACGGCCGCTCCCCGAAAGGCGCCCGGTCCCCGACCCTACCCGGCGATCGGGACGCACAGGTCGGTCAGGATCTCGCGCTCCGGCACCGCCCTCGGGTCGTTGAGGTAGATCTCCAGGAACGGCCGCATCAGGTCCGCCTGATGGCCGGACGTCGGCAGCCAGTCGCCCAGCAGGCGGGGGAACACCTCCTTTATCCGCCGGTAGGGGCCGGTCATCCGGTGGATGTCTACAGGCCCTAGGTCGCGCGCGCGCAGCGCCTCCCACAGGTCGTGCCACAGGGCCGGCGCCGTTTCGGCGTAGGCGCCGAGGCGCGCCATCGCCAGAACCTCGGTCCTGGGCAGGATTTCCAGTCGTACGTCCATGGCTCCCCTCCCTCTACCGGGGCCGACTGTACCCGTTTTGTTTCTCCCCTGGAACCGAAATCGGAAGCGCGCTATATCCCTCCCATGCAGCCCTCCGTCCCCTTCCTGCCGCAGCGCCGCGCCCCGGTCGAGGGCGGCCCGGCCTTGCGCCTGGTCTCCGACTACCAGCCGGCCGGCGACCAGCCGCAGGCGATCGCCGAACTGGTCGC
>JANQGL010000154.1 GCA_028277325.1 Magnetospira sp. | reverse complement strand
CCTGACCCTGCCGCCGCTCGGCACCGTGGTCATGGAACCGGTGGCGGTTCCGGCCGAGGAGGCAGCGGCGCCGGAGGGGACGGACGCCGGGGACACGGCGGCGACGGCCTGATCGCCGTCGTCGGCCGAGTCCCCGCGGAAGGCGCGGCGCACCGAAAAGACGCCCGGCGATCCTTCCGCATTCCGTCAGATGGCGTAGTCCATCGCCTCGTACTTGCCGCCCTGCACGTCGAGTCCGGCCTGTTTCCAGGCCAGGATGCCGCCGCGCAGGTTGTGGATCCGGCGCAGGCCGAACTCCGACAACTGCTTCTGCGCGGTGGCGCCGCGCTTGCCCATGGCGCAGACCACCACCACGGTGCGGTCGAAGATCGCCGGCGCGCGCGACGGGTCGAGGAACGACAGCGGCAGCAGCACCGAGCCCGGGATGTTCTCGAACTCGTACTCGGAGGCCTCGCGCACGTCGAGGATCACCGCCTCCCCCGCCTGTTGCCAGGCCAGGGCGGTCCGGGGGTCCACCTCCGGCAGGAGGGCCGGTTCGGGGTCGCTCACCACCGCGTGCTCCATGGTTGGGATATATGGGGCCGGCCCCGGAGGACTCAAGGCAGATCGCGCGCCACCCGGAAGCCGATGTTGTAGCTCTTGACCTTGACCCCGTTGCGGTAGCGGTAGGCCGAGGCGGCGAGCCTGGGGAAATAGTACCACGATCCGCCGCGCGTGACAGGCTGCGTGCAGTCGCCGTCCATGCGCGCCGATCCGTCGGCCGGGGCGCCGGCGTGGGTCGGGGTCCAGCAGTCGGCCACCCATTCCCAGACATTGCCGTTCATGTCGAACAGGCCGAACGGGTTGGCGGGGAACGAGCCCACCGGCGCCGACCCGAAGCCGCTCCAGCGGCTGCCGCAATCGCGGCAGTTGGCATGCCCCTTGCCCACCGCGTCGCCCCACCAGTAGCGGGTCGCGGTGCCGGCCCGGGCGGCGTATTCCCATTCCGCCTCGCTGGGCAGCCGGTAGGGCTGCCCGCTGTGCGCCTTGAGCCAGGCCACGTACTGAAGGATTTCCGGATAGGTCACGTTGATCACCGGCCGGGTGCCGCGCCCCCAGTCATGATCGTGCGGCACCCGGTCGCAGCCGCCGGCCGCGACGCAGGCCCGCCATTGCTCGAAGGTGACCTCGGTGCGGCCCAGCGCGAAGGGGCGCGCCAGGGTCACCCGGTGGGCCGGCCTGGCATGCCTGGACCGGTCGTCGCCCATCACGTAGGACCCGGCCGCGACCACCACCATATCGGGACAGCCGGCGCAGTCCCGGAACACCGTGCCCGGCGCCGGGTCGGCCGCGGCGCCGCCGCAGGCCGCGGCGACGGCCAGCCACGGGACCGCCGCGGCGCCCGCCCGCCTAGTGCAGCGATCCAAACGAAAGATTCGGGCGAAGGTCGACATTCGTTTGGTGAATCGCTGCACAAACAAATGCTTGACTAGGGCGCCGGGCCGACAAAAGGTGCACCTTTTGTCGGAGTCGGTGCACTAGACGCGGAACGCGGCTTCAAGGTCGGCCATCGGGGCGGCGCCGTCCAGCGTCGGCTGGTACAGCGGCCGCGGGTTCTCGTACAGCACGCCGATGTTGAAGCCGTCGTCGGTCATCAGCAGGCGCGCCGCCCGGCCCTGGTCGTTGGTCCGCTCGGTGGCCGCCCCGCGCACCATCTTCTTCCAGTCGCGCTGTTCCGGACGATAGGTGATGCACGGGC
Source organism: Magnetospira sp. (assembly GCA_028277325.1). GTDB lineage: Bacteria > Pseudomonadota > Alphaproteobacteria > Rhodospirillales > Magnetospiraceae > JANQGL01. The sequence continues at coordinate 795 of JANQGL010000154.1, read as the reverse complement.
TCAAGACCTGCACCATGGCGAAGCCCGGATGGTTGATCGCCTCCAGGATCATCCGCGCCAGGCCGTTCGGATCGCCCGAGAAGCCGCGCGCGATGAAGGTGGCGCCGGAGGCCAGGGCGACGCCCAGCGGATTGAACGGCGACACCCCGGTGCCGTGCGGGGTGAGCTTGCTCTTGGTCCAGTCCGGCGCCGTGGTCGGCGACGCCTGACCCTTGGTCATGCCGTAGACCTCGTTGTCCATCACCAGGTAGGTCATGTCCACGTTGCGCCGGCAGGCGTGCAGGAAGTGGTTGCCGCCGATCGAGAAGCCGTCGCCGTCGCCGCCGGCGACGATCACCGTGAGATCGGGCCTGGCCACCTTGAGGCCGGTGGCCAGGGACAGCGCCCGGCCGTGCACCCCGTGGAAGCCGTAGACGCTGGTGTAGGCCGGAATGCGGGACGAGCAGCCGATGCCGGAGATGATCGCCACCTCCTCGCGCGGCCGGCCCAGTTCGGCCAGTGCCTTGGTGATCGACGAAAGAACGGAGAAATCGCCGCAGCCCGGACACCAGACCGGCTTGTAGTCGGACTTGAAGTCCTTCGCCGCAGGCACGGCGACGGCGCCGGTGGTCCCGTCCATCGGGTTATCTCCAGTTCATGATCTGCTGCTGGATCTCGCCCGGCCGGAAGGCCAGCGGACCCGGCTGGTTGAACACGGTGACGTCGTCCGGCAGGTCGTAGAAGGCGCGCAGGTAGTGGAAGAACTGCCGCGAATGGCTCTGCTCGACGACCAGCACCCGGCGCACCCCGTCGAGC
>JANQGL010000044.1 GCA_028277325.1 Magnetospira sp. | reverse complement strand
GCGGCGACCCGGCGTTGGGGCCTGCTGGGCCTGGTCCTGGCCGCCATCGGCGCGGCCCTGATCTCGGTTTTCCGGTCGCGGCGGCGGGCCGCGGCGGCGGTCGAACTGGTGGCCGGGTACCGGGGCGTGGTCGACGCGGCGCGCGACCAGCGGCAATTGCTGCACCGCGTGGTGCAGGCGGTGCCGGACCTGATCGCCGTGCAGCGGCCGGACGGCAGCTTCGTGTTCGCCAACCCGGCGTTCTGTTTCGCGGTCGGGCGGACCACCGAGCAGGTGAACGATCAGCCGGCGGCGCGGGTGCTCGACCGCGATCTGGCCGGCCTGCTGGACGATCTGGCGACCCGGGTGGTCGAGAGCCGGCGGGCGGTCACCGCCGAGGGGGTGGTGGCGATCGGCGACCGGCGGCGCGCCTTTTCGTTCACCCAGGCGCCGCTGCACGATCCCGGCGGCCGGCTGTCCGGACTCGTCACCCTGGCCCGCGACGTCACCGCCCTGCATCGGGAGCAGGAGGCGCGGCTGCGCCAGACCGAGCATTCGATTCGCGCCATGGCGCGGGTGATGGAGCATCGCGACCCGTACCTGCGGGGGCATACGGTGAATCTGGTGCGCCTCGTCCTCGGGATCGCCGACCGACTCGGATGGGACGCCGAGGCCGGTCACGCCCTGCACCAGGCGGCGTTGTTGTCGCAGATTTCCAAGTTCTTCATCCCGCAGGAGATCCTGACCAAGACGTCGCGCCTCAACCCGTCCGAGATCGCGATCGTGCAGCGCTACATCGGACAGGCCCTGGACGTGATCCGCGAGTTGGACCTTCCGGACGAGGTCACCGACGCCCTGCTGCACATGTACGAGCGACTCGACGGGACCGGGTATCCGAGCGGCCTGTCCGGCCCTGCGATCGGCCCGGGCGGGCGCGTCCTGGCGGTGGCCGACGTGCTGGTGGCGCGCCTGTCGCCGCGCTCCTACCGCAAGCCGATCGATCTCGATCGGGCGGTGGCCATCCTGTCCGACAACCCGCAGCGCTACGATCCGGACGTGGTCGCCGCGCTGCGCGACTTCCTGGATACCCCCGTCGGCAAGGAGCTCGCCCGCGAGATCGTCTCCGGCGCCGCGTGATCCGCGGCGACCGGTCGGCGCGAGACCGTGTATTTTGGCAACACGGATACATGAAAGCCACGGAGTTTGAGGAGTCTTGCGTTGCTTTTTTGCATCTGTACGAGTAGCGTCTGAGCAGAGGTGTTGGAATCTGTTTCACACGTGCGGCGATGGCTTCCCGGTACGCGGCGATGCGTGCGGTGGCGAGAACGGAGACGGTACGCAATGACAAATCGAGCGGCCTTGAGGGCTTTTCTCCTTGGCGGAACCGCGCTTGCCCTGTTGATCGGCGCGCCCCCGGCGGGCGCCATCAGCCTCACCGAGGCGATCCGGATCGCCATCGATACGCACCCGGAGATCCGCGAATCCCTGGCCAACCGGACGGTGGCGGCGGAAAACGTGCGGCAGGCCCGGGCCGACTACTTTCCGACGGTCGATCTGAGCGCCGCCTACGGCCCCGAATGGAGCGACAACACGACCACCCGCGGTCGCCGCGCCGATGCCGGCGGCCGCTGGTTGCAGCGCCGCGAGGCGACGCTCTCGGTGAACCAGACGGTGTTCGACGGGTTCGCGCGCGGCAACAACGTGGATCAGCAGGCGGCGTTCGGCGAGGCGGCGGCCTTCGACTACCTGGACCGTGCCGAGCAGGTCGGCATCCAGGTCAGCCAGGCCTACATCGAGGTGGCGCGCCGGCAGGAAATCGTGTCGCTGGCCGAAGAGAACCTGGCGGTGCACGAATCGATCCTGGACGCGGTGCGGCAGCGGGTCGATGCCGGGCAACTCGGGATCGGCGACCTGCAGCAGGCCACCGCCCGCCAAGCCAACGCGCGGGCCCAGCTGGCCTCCAACCTGCGGGCGCTGGACAACGCGCGCGTCCAGTTCGAGCGCTGGGTCGGACAGCCGCCGGAAGACGTGGTGCGGCCCGATTTCGACGACGGCGCGCTGCCGACCGACGAGGCCGGTGCCATCGCCATGGCCGTCGACAACAGCCCGATCGTCCGCGCGGCGGCCTCGGACGTGCGCGCCTACGAGCGCGGCATCGAGGTCGCCCGGGCCGATTTCTATCCCACGGTGGGTGTCGAGCTGCAGGGCTCCAAGGGCTACGAACTGGACGGCGTCGAGGGTCGGAACGACGACTTCACCGCCCTGGTGACCCTCGACTACAACCTCTACCGGGGCGGCGGCGACCTGTCGCGCAGCCGCGAGGCGGTCGCCCTGCACGGCCAGAGCCGGGCCAGCCTGGATCGCATCCAGCGCGAGGTGACCGAGGACGTGCGCCGTGCCTGGGTCGACATGACCCGCAACGAGGAGGAGGTGCAGGCCCGGTCCGAGGCGGTGGTCGCCAACAGCCAGGTGGTCGCCACCTACCGCCAGGAGTTCGATATCGGGCAGCGCGACCTGCTCGACCTGCTCGATTCCGAGAACGAGCTGTTCAATTCCCAGGCGTCGCTGGTCACCGCCGAAACCTCCGCCCTGTTCGCCCGCTACCGCCTGCTGGGCGCCATGGGCATGATGGCCGGCACCCTCGGGATCGCGCTGCCGGACGACGCGGGCGAAGACGCCGCCGAAATGCCGTAGGCGGCCGTTCGCCCGGCGTCGATCCGACGACGACGGAGGCGCGCCTCCGTCGTTTCGGGGCGTGCAAGGCGGGTCGTTACTTGTCGTAAAAACGTAATCATCGCGTCATCCCGTGTTCACGGCGTTGGATGAAAATCCCTTGCGTTGGGGACCAACTCCGTCGGCGGATCCATTCCGGATCGCCGTCTCAATCACGTCATGACACGAGGTTGTTCGAGATGACCAGACTCACTGCACTCGCCACGTCGACGGCGATCGCCGCCGCGCTCGCCGTGGCGCCGGCCCAGGCCGCCGAACCGACCCTGAAATTCGCCCCGGTGCCGGTGCCGGTGACCGACGCCCAGAAGCGCGACATTCTGGCCAGCGCAAGCGTCACCGTGGCCGGCGGCGAAACCGCTTCCATCGGCTATCACGTCCTGGCCCGCTCGGGCGACTCGCTCGGCGACGGAGTGTTCGGCCTGCTGCTCGACAAGGACGGCAATCCGGTGAAAAGCGAAGACGGTTCGAGCCACGTTTCGGTCGACGCCGACTTCTCGTCGCTGCTGCCGATGGGCGACAAGCTGTACATGGTCACCCACTTCGAGTCGCGTCCGGGCGCCATGTACCTGACCCGGCTCGAACAGGACGGCGAGGGCATGCTGCGCGCGGTCGGCACCAGCAACATCGATTTCTCCGCCTACGGCGGCCTGTGGGTGCCGTGCGCCGGCTCGGTCACCCCGTGGGGCACCCACCTGGGCGGCGAGGAGTATCCGCCGAACGCGCGCGCGGTCGAGGAGGCGGCGACCATCAAGGACATCGACTCCTACTACCTGCCGATGGTGCGCTACTTCGGTGTCGACCCGGCGACCGCCACCGTCGACGAGTTCCGGGCCGCGTTCAATCCGTACAACTACGGCTACCCGACCGAGATCCTGCTCGACGACATGGGCGGCGCCGAGCCGGTCAAGCACTACGCGATGGGCCGCATGGCGATCGAGCTGGCCTACGTGATGCCGGACCGGAAGACGGCCTACATCTCCGACGACGGCACCAACGTCGCCCTGTTCATGTTCGTCGCCGACAAGCCCGGCGACCTGTCGGCCGGCACCCTGTACGCCCTGAAGTGGCACCAGACCAGCTCCGCGGGCGGCGGCTCGGCCGACATCACCTGGGTCAGCCTGGGCCACGCCACCGACGGCGAGGTTCGCTCGATGGTCGAGGCGCGGACCAGGTTCGCCGACATCTTCGACACCGCCAAGGGCGACAAGAAGACCGGCCAGTGTCCGACCGGCTTCAAGCCGACCAACACCACCGACGGCTTCGAGTGCCTGCGCCTGAAGCCGGGCATGGAAGTCGCCGCGTCGCGCCTGGAGAGCCGCCGCTACGCCGCCTACATGGGCGCCACCACCGAGTTCCGCAAGATGGAGGGCATCACCTTCGATCCGAAGCGGGACACCATGTATCTGGCCATGTCGGCGGTCGAGCGGGGCATGCAGGACTTCCGCAAGGGCACCAAGGTCAACCACAAGTACGACATCGGCGGCCCGAACGACATCCGCGTCGGCTACAACGCCTGCGGCGTGGTCTACGGCATGACCGTCGGCTCCGACTTCGACATCGGCTCCGATTACGTGGTCAAGTCCATGTACCCGGCGGTGGCCGGCCAGATGGTCACCTACGCCAAGGACAGCCCCTACGCCAACAACAAGTGCCACGTGGACGGCATCGCCAACCCGGACAACCTGACCTTCGTGGTCGATTACGACACCCTGATCATCGGCGAGGACACCGGGTCCGGCCACCAGAACGACGTGATCTGGGCCTACGATGTCAACACCGGCGACCTGACCCGCATCCAGACCACCCCGTACGGCTCGGAGACCACCTCGCCGTACTGGTACGGCAACGTGGGCGGCCACGGCTACCTGATGAGCGTGATCCAGCACCCCTACGGTGAATCGGATCAGGACAAGGCGACCGGACCGAGCGACGCCCGCGCCTACGTGGGCTTCGTGGGTCCGTTCCCGCAGATGGCGAAGTAACCGCCGTCAACCGAATCGCGATTGGGAAAGGGAGGCTTCGGCCTCCCTTTTCTCTGCTTGTGAATCGGGCTATCGACTTGTTCTGATAAACTGATCGCCGATTTCAATGAACACGCGCCGATCCGATCTGGTGTTCGCCAGCCGCCATTCCAGTTCGATCAGCGAGATCGCTTCCTGAATCCGTCGCGCGGCCCGGGTTTCGCGGCAAGAGAGTTTCAGGAGGCTCAATCGGCGGTATCGCCGCGAACGCTGAAACGACGCGGTCGTCAGTCAATGAATGTCTCCTTCACGCATTGAATATACGCGTTTTTCCGGATTCTGTGAATCCCGTGCGAAGAACGTGGGCGACAAACAGCCACCTGCCGCGTTCCCGGGAGTCACCCCCCGAACAGCAGATGCCACAAAAGCGGCAGCAGCAGCGCCGTGGCGAGCGCGTTCAGCCCCATCGCCAGCCCCGAGAACGCCCCGGCCGCCTCGCTTTCCTGGAGCGCCCGCGCGGTGCCGATGCCGTGGCTGGCGGTGCCGACGGCCAGGCCGCGCGCCCGCGGGTCGCGGATGTTCAGCCGGCTGAGCAGCGGCGGCCCGATCATGGCGCCGAGGATGCCGGTGGTGATGACCAGCACCGCGGTCAGCGACGGCAGGCCGCCCAGGCGCTCGGCGATGCCCATGGCGACCGGCGCGGTGACCGATTTCGGGGCCAGCGCGATCAGCGACTGCGGCGCCGCGCCGAGCGCCCAGCCGAGGCCGAGCGCCGAC
>JANQGL010000034.1 GCA_028277325.1 Magnetospira sp. | reverse complement strand
CGACCCGCACCCCCGCGGACAGCGGGGCCAGCAGCCGACGCTGCTCGTCGTCGCCCCAGCGCAGGTTGACCGCCGTCGGCCGGGTCGCCAGCAGGGTTTCGCAGGCGGCCGAGAGGTTGGCGTCCGACGGGTCCTCGTGCATCGCGAGCGCCATGCCGTAGGCCGCCGTGGCGCCGATCAGGGGCGCGCCCCGGACCAGCATGTCCCGGATGGCGCGCGCGGCGTCGGCCATCGAGGCGAGGCCGGCCACCTCGAAGCGGTGCGGCAGTTGGGTCTGGTCGATGATCTCCACCGTCCGGCCGTCTCCGGCCAGCCGGATGGTGCGGTAATGGGTTCCGTCGATGTTCATGAAAGAGCGCCTCCCAGTAAACCATATCGCGGCATCTTGGGGATGCCTTGTCCGAGCGGGCCACGGTTTTCTTTGGGCGTGTGGCGTGGCGGCCCGCCCAACCGAGAGTCTAACAGAATCGGCGCGAGCGCAATGCGAAGTTCCCGGGTCGGCGCCGCGGCGCCGGCGGCGTCGCGGATCAGGTCCGCCCGAGCACCCGCCCGGCGACCGCCGAGAGCTTCTCGATCATCGCCGGGTCGCGCGCCTCGGGGGCGGTGATCAGGGCGTTTTCGAGCGCCGTGTGACAGCCCGACCCGCAGGATTCGGCGCGGCCGGTCAGCCGCGGCGCCACCGCCCTGACCAGCGACCGTGCCTTGTCGGCGTTGGACAGCAGCACGGCGATGATGGCGTCCACCGTCACGTGGTCGTGGTCCGGGTGCCAGCAGTCGTAGTCGGTGACCATGGCGACCGGGCAGTAGCAGATCTCCGCCTCGCGGGCCAGTTTCGCCTCGGGCATGTTGGTCATGCCGATCACGTCGCAGCCCCAGGACCGGTAGAGGTTGGACTCGGCCAGGGTGGAGAACTGCGGTCCCTCCATGCACAGGTAGGTGCCGCCGCGCCGATAGGCGATGGCGAGGTCGTCCAGGGCCCCGGCGACCGCCGTCGACAGCCGCCCGCAGGCCGGATGGCCGAACCCGATGTGGGCCACCAGGCCGGTCCCGAAAAAGCTCTTCCGGCGGGCGAAGGTGCGGTCGATGAACTGGTCGACGATCACGAAATGGCCCGGCGGCAGTTCCTTCTTCAGGGAGCCGACCGCCGACACCGACAGGATCTCGGTCACCCCGGCCCGTTTCAGGGCGTCGATGTTGGCCCGGAAGTTCAGTTCCGACGGCGGAATCCGGTGGCCCCGGCCGTGGCGCGGCAGGAACACCATCGGCTGGCCGTCCAGCTCGCCGAACAGCAGGTCGTCGGACGCGTCGCCGAACGGCGAGTCCACCTTGCGCCACCGGGTGTCGGTCAGTCCGTCGATGTCGTAGACGCCGCTGCCGCCGATCACGCCGATCACGGGCGGGGTGCCGGGTGCGCTCATGTCGGATGGTCTCCCCCTGGAATCGAAAGCGGCGCATTGTTGCCCTTCGCGATCCACATTTGCAAGCCGCGCGTCGGCGCGTAGACTCCAAGGGTCCCTCGCATCACAAGGGGAGAGTCGCATGCGAACGACGGCGACGACGGCCCTCGGCCTGTTCCTCCTCGCGTTCGGCGGCCCGGCGCCGGCGGCCGACGACGACCCGCGCACCCTGGTCGCCCTGCCCCCCGACATCCGCGACGGCTTC
>JANQGL010000206.1 GCA_028277325.1 Magnetospira sp. | reverse complement strand
AGCGGCGCCTGGACTCCGCGTTCGGCGCCGGCCGGGTGGCGCTGCTCAACGGCGGCGTCGGCGGCTGGGGAACGGCCGACTACCTGGCCTTCCTGGAGGCCTTCGGGGACCGCATCGACCCCGCCCTGGTGGTGGTGTTCGTCAGCTTCGACGACTTCCGGCGGGCCGCGCGGCGGGGCCTGTACCGCCTGGCCGGCGGCGACGGCCTCGATCTGGTCGCCGAGGACCTGTCGGCCCGCCGCTCGCGGCTCAAGGACCTGATCGAGGGCAATCCGCTCTACGACTGGCTGATGCAGCATTCGCATCTGGCGCAAATGGTCCGCGGCGCGGTGGTCCGCGGCCTGAACGTCGCCCACGTGGGCGGCGGTGCGCCGGCCCCGGCGGCCGACGACCCGCAAACCGCGGCGGCGCGGAAACGCCTGGCGCGCGCCCTGTTCCGCCGCCTCGCCGATTGGTGCGCCGCGCACGATGCCGGTCTCCTGGTGATGACCACCGGCTGGCCGCTGGTCGACTACCCCTGGCTGGGCGGCGCGATGGCGGCGGAGGGCATCCGGTTCGTCGATCTCGCGCCGGCGGTGGCCGGCGCCATGGGCGGCCGGGCCGACGACTTCCTCATCCCGGGGGACCTGCACCCCAACGCGCGCGGCGCGGCGCTGATCGCCGAGGCGGCCTGGCCGGCGCTACGCGACGCGGTCGCCGAACGGTGGTCGACCGCCGATTGACGCCCCCGCCCGGCGAGTGCCCGCCCTCAGGAGGCCAGCTTCTCGAACGCCTCGATGACCTCGGGGGGGGCCTGCACGAGCTCGATCAGCACGCCCTCGCCGCTGATCGGCTGCTCTTCGTTGCCCTTCGGGTGCAGGAACGTGATATCGAAGCCCGCCGCGCCCTTGCGGATGCCGCCGGGGGCGAAGCGCACGCCGTTGGCGCTGAGCCAGTCCACCGCGGCGGGAAGGTCGTCGATCCACAGGCCGATGTGGTTGAGCGGCGTCTTGTGCACCGCCGGCTTCCCGTCCGGGTCCACCGGCTGCATCAGGTCGACCTCGACCTTCAGGGGGCCCGAGCCGATCGCCGTGATGTCCTCGTCGACGTTCTCGCGTTCGCTTCTGAAGTTGCCGGTGATCGTCAGTCCAAGCGAATCCACCCACAGCTTCTTCATTTTTTCCTTGTCCGGGCCGCCGATGGCGACCTGCTGGATGCCGAGGACCTTGAAGGGCCTGTCAGTCATTCTTACCTCCCAAACCGTGAATTGGCAGAGTCGATTGGCGTTTGGGTGCAGTTTGCGCATGAACGGGCGTCCTGTCGACGGAAAACCGCTACAGCCGCACCAGATGCACGCTGGTCGCCGGTTTCTTGCCGATCGCCTCGCGGAACACCCGGCGCACCGCGAGGCGCACCGCCTCGGCGATCTCGTCGTCGTCGCGCGCATGGCGGTTGACGGCGCCCGCCGCCGCCGCCGCCGCCGCCTCCAGCAGGACGTCCTCGCCGGCCTCGATCAGTCCCTGCACGCTCACCCGCGGGGTCGTCGCCAGGCGCCCCTTGCCGTCGAGGACCAGGGTCACGTGGGCGGTGCCGTTGAACACCGCCCTGCCGCGCCCGCGCAGCACCGCGCCGTCGACCGGCACCGCGCGGGTGCCGTCCAGGCCCCAGCGCCCCACCGGCACCTCGTCGACGACCGCCGGACCGTCCGGGGCGAGGCGGACCATGCTGCCGTTCTCGGCCACCATCGCCCGCCGGATGCCGCAGGACAGGGCGAACCGCACGTGCTCGCGCAGGTGCACCGATTCCCCGTGCATGGGGATCAGGATCTCCGGGCGCAGGAGATCGTACATGCGCCTCAGCTCGCCCTTCGCCGGATGTCCGGACACGTGCACGCGGGCGTCGCGCCAGGTCAGGACCTCGACGCCGCGCCGGACCAGCACGTTCTGGATGCGCTGCACGGAAAGCTCGTTGCCGGGGATGATGCGGGCCGAGAAGATCACCCGGGCGCCCGGCCTGAAGGCGATGTCGCGATGCGCGTCGAAGGCGATTCGGGCCAGCGCCCCGCGCGGCTCGCCCTGGCAGCCGGTGCAGATGTAGAGCAGCTTGTCGTCGGGCAGGTGGCCGGCCTCCTTTTCCGGGATGAAGGCGGGCAGGTCGTCGAACAGACCGTGGGCGCGGGCCAGGCCGTTCATCCGGTGCAGCGAGCGGCCGACCAGGCAGACGTCGCGCCCGTTGGCCCGGGCGGCGCGGACGACGGTCTTCAGGCGCCCCACGTTGGTGGCGAAGCAGGTCACCGCCACCTGGCCCGGCGCCTCGCCGATCAGCCGCGTCAGGTCGGGCAGCAGGTCGGATTCCGATTCGCCGTCGCCCTCGGTCATCACGTTGGTGGAATCGCAGACCAGGGCGGTCACCCCGGCGTCGCCGATCGATTTCAGGGACTCCTCGTCGGCCGCCTCGCCGATCACCGGGGTGCGGTCGAACCTGAAATCGCCGCTGTGCGCGATCCGCCCGTAAGGCGTCTCCAGCAGCAACAGGTTGGGCTCGGGGATCGAATGGGTCACGGTGACGTAACGCGCCTTGAACGGCCCCACCCGGAACGATCCCGACAGCGGGATCTCGTGCAGCGGCACCTCGTTCTCCAGCCGCGCCTCGGTCAGCTTGCCGCGCAGCATGGCGGCGGCGAAGGGGGTGGCGTAGACGGGGCAGCGCAGGCGCGACCAGAGGTAGTGGACGGCCCCCAGGTGGTCCTCGTGGGCGTGGGTCAGGATGAGCCCGGCCAGCCGGTGGCGGCGTTCCTCGATCCAGCCGATCTCCGGCAGGATCACCTCGACGCCGGGCACCGAGCCGTCGCTGAAGGTGATTCCGCAGTCGACCATGATCCAGTCCGGGTCCTCTTCCGGGCCGACCCCGTAGAGGTAGACGTTCATGCCGATTTCGCCGGCCCCGCCCAGCGGCAGCCAGTAGATTCCCTCGCTCAAACCCGGTCTCCGTCCGCTTCCTGTGGTTTGTTCCGCTCGTGCAGCAGCCGCAGGCCGCGCATGGTCAGGTCCGAATCGGCGGCATCGATGCAATCGGTGGTGTCGGCGAACAACGGCGCCAGGCCGCCGGTGGCGATCACCCGCATCGGCGCCCCGAACTCGTCGCGGATGCGTCGGACCATGCCCTCGATCATGCTCACGTAGCCCCAGAAAATACCCGATTTCATGGCTTCCACGGTACCCTTGGCGATCACGTCGCGGGGCCGTCCGATGGCGACGCGCGGCAATTGCGCGGCCGCCATGTGCAAGGCCTCCAGCGACAGGTTGATGCCGGGCGCGATCGCCCCGCCCACGTAGTTGCCGTCGCCGTCGACCACGTCGAAGGTCGTGGCGGTGCCGAAATCGATCACGATCTGGGCGCCCCGGTGCGCCGCGAAGGCGGCCACCGCGTTGATCAGCCGGTCGGCGCCCACCTCCTCCGGTCGGTCCATGCGGACCTCCAGTCCCAGGTCCACCTCCGGCGTTCCGACCACCATCGGCGCGCAGCCGAAATACTTGCGGCACAGGGTCCGCAGGTTGAACAGGTTGGCCGGCACCACGGTCCCGATGATGGCGGCCTCGATGTCGCGTGGGTGCAGCCCGTTGAGCGCCATCAGCTGGGCCAGCCAAACCCCGTATTCGTCGGCCGTGCGTCCGACGTCGGTGGCGCAACGCCATTCGCCGCACGGCGTTCCCGCGCGGTCGAAGATCGCAAACACCGTATTGGTGTTGCCGGAATCGATTGCCAACAGCATGAAGGGTCCCGACTCATCCGAAAAACACATCGCCCACGGATATGTGGCGCGACGCGCCGCCGCTGTCCAGCACCAGGGCACCGGTCTCGTCCAGGTCCGCGAACCGGCCGTGCAGGGTTTCGCGGGGCAGGCGCAGGGTGACCGGGCCGCCGATCCCGTGCGCGCGGCCGATCCAGGCGGCGCGCAGCGGGGCGAATCCGGCGTCGCGCCAGACCTCCAGCCAGGCCGCGAGGCGGCCCGCGAAGCCCTCCAGCAGGCCGTCCACGGTCGCCGCGCCCAGGCCCTCGGCGTGCAGGGAGGTGGCGGGGAATTCCGTGTCCGCCGGCGCCTGCGCCACGTTGACGCCGATCCCGGCGATCAGCCAGTCCATCATGCCGCCGCGCACCGGCCCGCTTTCCATCAGCATCCCGGCCGCCTTGCGGCCGTTGACCAGCAGGTCGTTGGGCCACTTGCAGCGTGCCTCGGGGCCGATCGATTCGGCCATCGCCAGGCTGACCGCGAACCCCAGTTCGGCCGCCCGGTCCGGCGGACCGGCCGGGCGCAGGACGGCGGAGCAATAGAGGTTGCCGGGCTCCGACACCCAGGACCGTCCGCGCCGGCCGCGCCCGGCGGTCTGCCGGCGGGCGGCGACCAGGGTCAGGTGCGGCGCGCCGTCCTCGGCCAGCCGCCGCGCCTCGTCGTTGGTGCTGCCGACCGCATCGAGGCGGACGATGCGGGGATCCGGGGCCAAGGTCATCCGCCGCCGAACAGGGCGGCGGTGGCGGCCTCGGCGCCGTCCAGGATCGGCGTCGGGTAGAGGAAGAAGAAGAAGACCACGAAGCCGGTCACCGCCATCACGGCGGACATCTCGGGGCCGACCGGGCGGTCGAGCGAGTCCACGGCCTCGTCGAAGTACATCACCTTGACGATGCGCAGGTAGTAGAAGGCGCCCACCACGCTGGCCAGCACGCCGATGATGGCCAGCCAGATCAGGCCGGCCTCGATCGCCGCCAGGAACACGTAGAGCTTGCCGAAGAACCCGGCCAGCGGCGGAATGCCGGCCAGGGAGAACATGAACACGGCCAGGGCCAGGGCCATGGTCGGCTGCCGCTTGCCCAGTCCGGCCAGGTCGCCGATCGATTCCACCATCCGGTCGTTGCGCCGCATGCACAGGATCACCGCGAAGGTGCCGACGTTCATCAGCAGGTAGATGGCCACGTAGATCAGCACCCCGCGCACCCCCTGTTCGGTGCCGGCGGCGAGGCCGACCAGGGCGTAGCCCATGTGGCCGATCGAGCTGTAGGCCATCAGGCGCTTGATGTTGGTCTGGCCGATCGCCGCGAAGGCGCCGAGCACCATGGAGGCGGCGGACACGAACACCACCAGCTGCTGCCACTGGCTGACCAGGTCCCCGAACGGGCCGATCATCACCCGCAGGATCAGGCCGATGGCGGCGATCTTGGGGGCCACCGCGAAGAACGCGGTGACCGGGGTCGGGGCGCCCTCGTAGACGTCGGGCGTCCACATGTGGAACGGCACCGCCGACACCTTGAAGGCGAGGCCGGCGAACATGAACACCAGGCCGACCACCAGGCCGCTGGAGACCTCCAGGCTGCCGTCCACCGTCAGGATGTCGGCCAGGACCGCGAAGCTGGTGGTGCCGGTGAAGCCGTAGACCAGCGACATGCCGTAGAGCAGCAGGCCGGAGGCCAGGGCGCCGAGCACGAAATACTTCAGGCCGGACTCGGTGGCCCGCAGGTTGTCGCGGTTGATGGCGGCCAGCACGTAGAGCGACAGGCTCTGCAGCTCCAGGCCCATGTAGAGGCTCATCAGGTCGTTCGCCGACACCATCATCATCATGCCGAGGGTCGCGAACAGGATCAGCACCGGATACTCGAAGCGGTACATGCCGTGCAGCCGCAGATAGCCCTGCGACACCAGGATGGCGGCCCCCGAGGCGATCAGGATCAGCACCTTCAGGAACACCGCGAACAGGTCGGCGGTGAACAGGCCGTTCAGCGCGATCTCCGGGCCGCGTCCGTAGCTGGCGGTCAGCAGCAGGGTGAGGGCGCAGGCGGCCATCGCCAGCTGCGCCACCAGGCCGGCCGTCCTCGGCCGCTCGGCCGCGCTGTCGGTCTGGAACACCCCGAGCATCAGCAGGGCCATCGCCGACAGCGCCAGGAACAGTTCCGGCAGCACGGGGATCAGGTTGAACGCGGCGGCGTCTTGCATGGCGATCGTCACTCCTTAGCGCGTGGCCATCGCGGCCGGCGAAGCGGTCTGCGCCGCCTGGACCTGCTGCACGAGCTGGTCCACCGAGGCATGCATGGGCTCCAGGAAGCTCGACGGATAGATGCCCATCCACAGCACCAGCAGGATCAGCGGCGCGAACACCGCGATCTCGCGCGGGCTCAGGTCGAGGATCGACTTCAGGTGATCCTTGGTCAGCTTGCCGAACACCACCCGGCGATACAGGTAGAGCATGTAGACGGCGCCCAGCACCAAGCCGGTGGCGACCAGGGCGGCGACTCCGGTATGCATCTCGAACAGGCCCATCAGGACCAGGAACTCGCCGATGAATCCGCTGGTTCCCGGCAGGCCGACCGAGGCCAGCATGAACAGCATGAACACCACCGCGTAGACCGGCATCCGGTGGACCAGACCGCCGTACATGGCGATCTCGCGCGAATGGATGCGGTCGTAGACCACCCCGACGATGAGGAACAGGGCGGCCGAGACGATGCCGTGGCTGAGCATCTGGAACACCGCGCCCTCGATCCCGTGCGCCGTCATGCTGAAGGTGCCGGCGGTCACGAAGCCCATGTGGGCGATCGAGGAGTAGGCGATCAGCTTCTTCATGTCGTCCTGCACCAGGGCGACCAGCGAGGTGTAGATCACCGCGACGATCGACAGGCCGAACATCAGCGGCGCGAAATCCAGGCTGGCGTCCGGGAACATGGGCAGCGAGAAGCGCAGGAACCCGTAGCCGCCGAACTTCAGCAGCACGCCGGCCAGGATCACCGAGCCGGCGGTCGGCGCCTCCACGTGGGCGTCCGGCAGCCAGGTGTGGACCGGCCACATCGGCACCTTGACCGCGAACGAGGCGAAGAAGGCTAGCCACAGCCAGGTTTGCAGCGATTCCGGGAAGTCGTGGACCATCAGGGTCGGGATGTCGGTGGTCCCGGCGTCGAAGTACATGGCCAGAAGGGCCAGCAGCATCAGCACCGAGCCGAGCAGGGTATAGAGGAAGAACTTGAACGCCGCGTAGACCCGGCGCGGTCCGCCCCAGACGCCGATGATCAGGAACATCGGGATCAGGACGCCCTCGAAGAAGACGTAGAACAGCACCATGTCGAGGGCGCAGAACATGCCGATCATCAGGGTTTCGAGGACCAGGAAGGCGACCATGTACTCCTTCACCCGGTCCTTGACGCTCTCCCAGGAGGCGAGCACGCAGACCGGGGTCAGCACCGTGGTCAGCAGGACGAAGAACAGCGAGATGCCGTCGATGCCCATGTGGTAGGCGATGCCGGTGCCGGCCATCCATTCGACCCGCTCCTCGAACTGGAACGCCGCCGAGGCCGGATCGAAATCGAACCAGATGAACAGCGACAACAGGAACGTGGCGAGCGAGGTCCACAGCGCCGTCTTGCGGGCGTTGCGGGCCACGTCCTCCTCGGTGCCGTTGATCCACAGGATGATCAGGGCGCCCGCCAGGGGCAGGAACGTGACGATGGTGAGGATCGGTAACGACTGCATCGCGCGGCTTACCCCTGTACGGACAGATACCAGGTCACCAGGCCGGCGACCCCGATCAGCATGGCGAAGGCGTAATGGTAGACGTAGCCGGTCTGCAGGCGGACCGCCCGCTTCGACCAGGCGATGACCTGCGCCGCCACCCCGTCGGGGCCCAGGCCGTCGATGATGGCGCCGTCGCCGGTCCGCCAGAACGCGCGACCGATCACGAAGGCGGGGCGCACGAACAGCACGTCGTAGAGTTCGTCGAACCACCACTTGTTGAGCAGCAGGTCGTAGACCGAGCGGAAGCGGGTCGCCAGCAGCCCCGGCAGGTGGCTCATCGGGCCGTAGAACAGGTAGCCCAGGGTGAGGCCGCTCACCGCCATCACCAGCGGCAGCCACTTGACCCACAGCGGCGCGTGATGGGCGTTCTCCAGGGCGTGGTGATGCTCGGCGACGAAGATCGCGTTGCCCCAGAAGTGCGGCGCGTCGTGGCCGACGAACAGCTCGTAGCCGGCGTAGCCCGCGAACACCGCGCCGACGGCGAGCACGACCAGCGGCACGATCATCACCTTCGGGCTCTCGTGCACGTGCGCCATGGTGGTCTCGTCGGCGCGCGGTGCGCCGTGGAAGGTCATCATCAACAGGCGCATGGAATAGAACGCGGTCATGAAGGCGGCGGCGACCCCGAGCCAGAAGGCGAAGGCGCCGATCCCGCTGTGCGCCCCCCAGGCGCTTTCGAGGATCACGTCCTTGGAGAAGAAGCCGGCGAAGCCGATGCCGGTGCCGGGGATGCCGATCCCGGCCAGGGCCAGCGAGCCGATCACCATCAGCCAGTAGGTCCAGGGGATCAGCCTGCGGATGCCGCCCATCTTGCGCATGTCCTGCTCGTCGGACATGGCGTGGATCACCGAGCCGGCGCCGAGGAACAGCAGCGCCTTGAAGAAGGCATGGGTCATCAGGTGGAAGATGCCGGCCGAATAGGCCGAAACCCCGCAGGCGAAGAACATGTAGCCGAGCTGCGAGCAGGTGGAATAGGCGATCACCCGCTTGATGTCGTTCTGCACCAGGCCCACCGTGGCGGCGAAGAAGGCGGTCGCGGCGCCGACGTAGGTGACGACCAGCAGGGCGGTCTCCGAATACTCGAACAGCGGCGACAGGCGGGCCACCATGAACACCCCGGCGGTGACCATGGTCGCGGCGTGGATCAGCGCCGAGACCGGGGTCGGGCCCTCCATGGCGTCGGGCAGCCAGGTGTGCAGGCCGAGCTGCGCCGACTTGCCCATGGCGCCCAGGAACAGCAGGAGGCAGATCGCGGTCAGGGCGTGGGCCTCCATGCCGAACACCTGGAAGGTGGCGTCGGCCTGGCCGGCGGCGGCCCCGAAGATGACGTCCAGGTCCACCGTGCCGAACAGCACGAAGGTGGCGAAGATGCCGAGCGCGAAGCCGAAGTCGCCGACCCGGTTGACCACGAAGGCCTTGATCGCCGCCTCGTTGGCCGACGGCTTGTCGTACCAGAAGCCGATCAGCAGGTAGGAGGCGAGGCCGACGCCTTCCCAGCCGAAGAACAACTGCACGAGGTTGTCGGCGGTCACCAGCATCAGCATGCAGAAGGTGAACAGCGACAGGAACGACATGAAGCGCGGAATGTCCGGGTCGTGGTGCATGTAGCCGATGGAATAGACGTGCACCATCGCCGACACCGTGGTCACCACCACCAGCATGACGGCGGTCAGGGTGTCGATCTTGAGGGCCCAGGACACGTCGAGGGCGCCCGACCGCATCCAGGACAGAAGCTCCACCGTGGTCGTCTGGCCGTGCAGGGCGACCTCGAGGAAGGCGACGCCGGACAGCACCCAGGAAACCAGCATCAGGCCGCTGGTCACCCACTGCGCGTTGCGGTCGAGGCGGTGCTTGTGCGCCTTGTCGCGCGGCGTGACCAGGGCCAGCCAGCCGGCGATCAGGAAGCCGAGAAGGGGCAGGAAGACGATGGCGGTGTACATGCGGACCCTACCCCTTCATCAGGTTGATGTCCTCAACCGCGATCGAGCCGCGGTTGCGGAAATAGACCACCAGGATGGCCAGCCCGATGGCCGCCTCGGCCGCCGCCACGGTCAGCACGAACATGGCGAACACCTGCCCGGTGAGGTCGTTGAGGAAGGTCGAGAAGGCGACCAGGTTGATGTTGACCGCGAGCAGCATCAGTTCCACCGACATCAGGATGACGATGACGTTCTTGCGGTTCAGGAAGATGCCGAACACCCCGAGGGTGAACAGGATGGCGGCCAGGGTGAGGTAATGGCCCAGTCCGATCTCCATCTCAGAGTCCTCCCCCGGTGGGCATCTTGCGGGTTTCGATCTTGGAGCGTCGGGCGACCTGCCGTTCGATGCGCTGCTTGCGCACCCCCGGGCGGCGGCGCAGGGTCAGCACGATGGCGCCCACCATGGCGACAAGCAGGACCAGGCCGGCGGCCTGGAACAGGTAGATGTAGTCGGTGTAGATCAGGTTGCCGAGCGCCCGGGTGTTGTGGATGACGTCCGGCGCCGGGGTCGGCGCGCCGCCGACCGTCAGGGCCTCCGGGGCGACCCGGGCGCCGCCGACGATGACCAGAAGCTCGGCCAGCAGGACCAGGCCGATGGCGCCGCCGATCGGCAGGTAGTTCAGGAATCCGGCCCGCATCTCGGCGAAGTTCACGTCCAGCATCATGACCACGAACAGGAACAGCACCGCCACCGCGCCCACGTAGACGACGACCAGGATCATGGCCAGGAACTCGGCGCCCAGGAGCACGAACAGCCCGGCCGAGGTGAAGAACGCGAGAATGAGGAACAGCACCGCGTGCACCGGGTTGCGCGATGA
The DNA here is from genome assembly GCA_028277325.1 of Magnetospira sp. Classification (GTDB taxonomy): domain Bacteria; phylum Pseudomonadota; class Alphaproteobacteria; order Rhodospirillales; family Magnetospiraceae; genus JANQGL01. The sequence goes on along the minus strand of JANQGL010000206.1, from coordinate 2,051 downwards.
GATGACCATCACCCCCGACAGCACCGCGATCCCGGCGAACAGGTAGAAAGCCAAGCCCTGGATCATGCGTTTACGGTCTCCCCCAAAGTCTTTCCGGTTCCCCCCCCCGGGCCGCGCCCCGCGTCAGCGGTAGGGCGCGTCGGCCCGCAGGCGGGCGGCGATTTCGGTCTCCCAGCGGTCCCCGTTGGCGAGCAGCTTCGCCTTGTTGTAGAACAGTTCCTCGCGGGTCTCGGTCGAATACTCGAAATTCGGTCCCTCGACGATGGCGTCCACCGGGCAGGCTTCCTCGCAGTAGCCGCAGTAGATGCACTTCGTCATGTCGATGTCGTAGCGCGTGGTGCGCCGGCTGCCGTCGTCGCGCGGCGCCGCCTCGATGGTGATCGCCTGGGCCGGGCAGATGGCCTCGCAGAGCTTGCAGGCGATGCAGCGCTCCTCGCCGTTGGGATAGCGGCGCAGCGCGTGCTCGCCGCGGAACCGCGGGCTGAGGACGCCTTTCTCGTAGGGATAGTTCAGGGTCACCGGCTGCTTGAACATGTAGCGCAGGGTCACCGACATCCCCTTGATCAGCTCGGTCCACAGGAAGGTGCGCGCGGTGTTGTCGATCCAGCCCATCTGTCGCCTCCCTAGGATGCCGCCGGAACCATGTCGAACGCCACCAGCACCCCGGCCACGATCACCACCGCGGCCAGCGACGCCGGCAGGAAGATCTTCCAGCCGAGGCGCATCAACTGGTCGTAGCGGTAGCGCGGGAAGGTGGCCCGGATCCAGATGAAGAAGAACAGCACGAAGCAGATCTTGAGGGCCAGCCAGACCGGACCCGGCAGCCAGGTGAACGGGGCCACGTCGAACGGCGGCAGCCAGCCGCCCAGGAACAGGACGCTGGTCATCGCCGACATCAGGATCATGTTGGCGTACTCGCCGAGGAAGAACATGGCGAAGGTCATCGCCGAATATTCCACGTTGAACCCGGACACCAGCTCGGCTTCCGCCTCCGGCAGGTCGAACGGATGCCGGTTGGTCTCCGCCACCGTGGACACGAAGAAGATCGCGAACATCGGGAACAGGGGCAGGAAGTACCAGTTGAACAGCCCCCAGTCGCCCTTCTGGGCGAGCACGATGTCGGACAGGTTCAGCGACCCGACGAGCAGCAGCACGGTGATGATCACGAAGCCCATGGAGACCTCGTAGGACACCATCTGGGCCGCCGAGCGCAGGCCGCCGAGGAAGGCGTAGCGCGAGTTCGACGCCCAGCCGGCCATCAGGATGCCGTAGACGCCGAGCGACGAGACGGCGAACAGGTACAGGACGCCCACGTTGATGTCGGCCAGCACCAGACCGTCGTCGAACGGGATCACCGCCCAGGCGATCAGCGACAGGATGAAGGTCAGCATGGGCGCGAACAGGAACACCGCACGGCTGGCCCCGGTCGGCACCACGGTTTCCTTGAGGAACAGCTTGACGCCGTCGGCGATCGGCTGCAGAAGGCCGAACGGGCCGACCACGTTGGGGCCCTTGCGGCGGTGCGCGGCGCCGATCACCTTGCGCTCGGCATAGGTCAGGTAGGCGACGCCCAGGAGCACCGGCACCACGATGGCGAGGATCGCGCCGACGATCCACAGGAACTGCCCGAAGGGCGTGGCGAAGAACTCAGCCATCGGTTCCGGTCCTCCCGCTCGCCGTGTCGACGAATGTCCGCGTGCATCGGGCCATGGTCTCCGAGGCCCGGCTGATCGGGTCGGTTTGGTAGTAGTTGGCCACCGTCAGGCCGAGCGGCGCCGTCTCGATGCGCCCGAGGCGCCCGAAGGCGGTCCATTCGGCGGCCCGGACGTGGTCGATGTCGCCCAGCAGCGGGCGCGCCTCGATCATCTTGGCGCGCAGTTCGGGCAGGCTGTCGAACGGCAGCGGGCGCCCCAGGGTCTCCGACAGGGCGCGCAGGACGGCCCAGTCCTCGCGCGCCTCGCCGGGCGCGAACACGGCCCGCCGGGCCCGCTGCGGGCGGCCCGCGGTGTTGACGTAGGTGGCGTCCTTCTCGGTATAGGCGGCACCCGGCA
>JANQGL010000414.1 GCA_028277325.1 Magnetospira sp. | reverse complement strand
GGGTGTACGACTTCGGGGCCGGCGACGTGCTGGAGATCGAGACCGGGCAGGGCCCGCCGCTGATGGTGCCGTTCACCAGGCGGGCGGTTCCGGTGGTCGACCCGGACGGCCGGCGGCTGGTGATCGACCCGCCGGACGGGCTGCTCGCCCCGAGCGCGGCGGAGGCGACGGATGAGTGAGACGGCGGCGCGGCGGTGGACGGCGCGGGTGCTGACCCTGTTCCCGGAGATGTTCCCCGGGCCGCTCGCCGCGTCGCTCGCCGGAAAGGCCCTGGAAAGCGGCGCCTGGGCGTTGGAAACGCTGGACATCCGGGCGTTCGCGCGCGATAAACACGGCTCCGTGGACGACACGCCGTTCGGCGGCGGCCCGGGGATGGTGATGCGGCCCGACGTGGTGGACGCGGCGATCGCGGCCAGCGATCGTCCGGAGGCGCCGCTGCCGCTGATTTTGCTGAGCCCGCGCGGCCGGCCGCTGACCCAGCGCCGGGTGCGGGACTTGGCCGCCGGTCCCGGCGCGCGACTGCTCTGCGGTCGCTACGAGGGGCTGGACGAACGGGTGATCGAGGCCCACGTCCCGGAGGAGGTCAGCCTCGGCGACTTCGTCCTGTCGGGCGGCGAGCCGGCGGCGATCGCCCTGATCGACGCCTGCGTGCGCCTGCTGCCCAGCGTGATGGGCTGCGCGGACTCCGGCGCCGAGGAGAGTTTCGAACGGGGATTGCTGGAATATCCCCAATACACCCGGCCCCGCGACTGGCGGGGGCGGGCGGTGCCGGAGGTTCTGCTGTCCGGGCACCACGAGAAGGTTCGCGCCTGGCGACTGGCCCGGGCCGAGGAAATCACCCGCCGGCGGCGTCCCGACCTTTGGGCGCGCTACGTCGCCGGGGATGTCTGAACGAGGACGAGAACGATGAACACGATTGCCGAGCTCGAACGGGAACAGATCGCCAAGCTGACCGCCGACAAGAGGATCCCGAGCTTCGATCCGGGCGACACCCTGCGCGTCAACGTGCGGGTGGTCGAGGGCAACCGGACCCGGACCCAGGCGTTCGAGGGGGTCTGCATCGCGCGTTCCAACAAGGGCCTGAACTCCAACTTCACGGTCCGCAAGATCTCCTACGGCGAGGGCGTGGAGCGCGTGTTTCCGCTGTATTCGCCGAACATCGAGGGGATCGACGTGGTGCGGCGGGGCGACGTGCGGCGCGCCAAGCTGTATTACCTGCGCGGCCGGACCGGCAAGGCGGCGCGCATCGCCGAGAAGAAGGACTGGCAGCGCAAGGGCAAGGGCGGCGCGGCGGAGTCCTGAGCCGCCGATCCGCCGTCGCGCCCCTCGTCACCGGACAGCCACCGGAGTCCGCCATGGCCGCCAAGCCGCGCACCCTGTTCGACAAGATCTGGGACGCCCATCTGGTCGACATGCAGGAGGATGGAACCTGCCTGCTCTACATCGACCGCCACCTGGTCCACGAGGTCACCAGCCCGCAGGCCTTCGAGGGCCTGCGCGACGCCGGGCGCAAGGTGCGGCGGCCGGAGCGGACCCTGGCGGTGGCCGACCACAACGTGCCGACCACCGACCGCTCGCGCGGCATCGCCAATCCGGAAAGCCGGATCCAGGTGGAGGCCCTGGAGCGCAACACCCGTGACTTCGGGGTGCCCTATTACGCGATGGACGACATCCGCCAGGGCATCGTCCACATCGTCGGCCCGGAACAGGGGTTCACCCTGCCCGGCACGACCATCGTCTGCGGCGATTCCCATACCGCGACCCACGGCGCCTTCGGGGCGCTGGCGTTCGGCATCGGCACCTCCGAGGTGGAACACGTGCTGGCCACCCAGACCCTGCTGCAGGCGCCGGCCAGGAACATGCGGGTGCGCATCGACGGCAGCCTGCCGGCCGGGATCACCCCGAAGGACCTGGTGCTGGCGGTCATCGGCAGGATCGGCACCGCCGGCGGCACCGGGCACGTGATCGAGTACGCCGGCCAGGCGATCCGCGAGATGTCCATGGAAGGCCGCATGACGGTCTGCAACATGACCATCGAGGCGGGCGCCCGGGCCGGCCTGATCGCGCCGGACGAGACCACCTACAACTATCTCATGGGGCGCCCGATGGCGCCGAAGGGAGGGGCCTGGGAACAGGCGGTCGCCTATTGGAAGACCCTGCCCAGCGACGCCGGCGCCGAGTACGACAGCGAGGTGGCGATCGACGCCGCCGACCTGGAGCCGCTGGTCACCTGGGGCACCAGTCCGGAGGACGTGGTGCCGATTTCCGGCGTCGTGCCGGACCCGGCGAGCGGCCGCGACGAGGCCAAGCGCAAGGCGATCCGGCGGGCCCTGGACTACATGGGCCTGGCCCCCGGCACCCCGTTGAGCGACATCGCCATCGACAAGGTGTTCATCGGCTCCTGCACCAACGGCCGCATCGAGGACCTGCGGGCCGCCGCCCAGGTGGCCAGGGGCCGCAAGGTGGCCGACGGGGTGCAGGCCTTCGTGGTGCCCGGTTCGGGAATCGTCAAGGAGACCGCCGAACACGAGGGCCTGGACGAGATCTTCCTCGCCGCCGGCTTCGAATGGCGCGAGCCCGGCTGTTCCATGTGCCTGGCCATGAACGGCGACCAACTCGAACCCGGCGAGCGCTGCGCCTCGACCTCGAATCGCAACTTCGAGGGGCGCCAGGGACGCGGCGGACGGACCCATCTGGTCAGCCCGGCGATGGCCGTGGCCGCCGCGGTGACCGGCCGCCTGGCCGACGTGCGCAAGCTCGACTGACCCGCCGCCCGGGCCGGTGGATGGTCTCTAAGATATTGGCGGCGATTGCTTTAGGGCGAGGCGCGCGGGAGGCTTGACGATTCCCTCCCCGCCCGAATCGCGGTAAGCTGAAGGAACGGCGGCAAAGGGAGTCGGAATGCCGGACACGGAGCAGGTACGGATGGCGCCGGGCGGCTTCTGGTGGCGCGCCAATGCCTTCATGATCGATGTCCTGCTGGTCGTCGGGGTGCTTTTCCTGGCGGCGATCCCGGCCTACGAGATGACCGGCGGCCGGGTGCTGCCGACGGTGCCGTTCCTGAGCTACTACCAGCCCGAGGTGACGGTGGTCCGCAAGGGCCTGCTGGCGATCGGGCCGGACGGGCCGGTGCGCGAGCGGGTGCTGCTCGCCGAGGGGCGCAGCTACGGGTATTGGACCAAGTACAGCTACGCCTTCATCCGGACCGGAACCCGCAACGGCGAGGACTGGCGGGACGTCGAGATCGTGCCGGCCTATTTCGATCCGGCGCGCGGCTCCCCGCGTGGCGGGTTCGTGCTCGAATCCGGCGATGCGGCGTTCGGCGCGGTGTTTCTGTTCCATTTCCTGTGCGAATGGCTGCTCGGCGGCCTGACCCCCGGCAAGGCGATCATGCGCATGCGGGTGGTCGGGCCCGACGGCGCGCGGCCCGGGTTGCCGCGGAGCCTGTGGCGCAACCTGGTCAAGGTGGTGTCGATCGGCGCCCTGTGCGTCGGTGCCGCGATGGCGCTGCTGACCCGCCGCCAGCAGGCGCTGCACGACCTGGCGGCGCGCACCCTGGTGGTGTCGACGGCGCGCGAGCGCGCCGGGCATCCGACAGGGCGCGAAGGTTCGTAGGGCGCGGGGGCGTATCTTTTGGTCATGCGGCCGGTTTCGTTCTGCGCGATAGCTTGATGGCTGGCATGAAGCTGGAGTCACTCACGGTCGACCAGTTGAGGAGCACTGACCGCTAGATTCAGAATCCAAGTGCGACACCCAGCTATGCCGGGAGCGCTATGGGACAGAGATATGATCACGTCAGCTTGGACGAGAGATGCGAGATTTACCGTCTTCATGAAGACGGTAAATCGCATCGCGCCATCGGCCGCATGATCGGTCGCCATCCATCGACGATCAGCCGGGAGCTGCACC
>JANQGL010000304.1 GCA_028277325.1 Magnetospira sp. | reverse complement strand
TGCATGCCCTGATCCGCCAGGAAAGCGGGTTCGGGCGCACCGCCGTCAGCCGCGCCGGGGCGCGCGGCCTGATGCAGCTGATCCCGGCCACGCCGCGCCGGGGCGCCAAGCAGGCCGGCCTGCGCTACGGGAAGGCACGCCTGACCGCCGACCCCGACTACAACATGATCCTCGGGCAAACCTATCTGGGCGGCCTTCTGGACCGCTTCGACGGGTCCTACGTGCTGGCCCTGGCCGCCTACAACGCCGGGCCGGGCCGGGTCAACCGGTGGATCGACGACTACGGCGACCCGCGCGACCGGCTGGTCGACCCGATCGACTGGATCGAGAGCATCCCGTTCTCGGAAACCCGCAACTACGTGCAGCGGGTCCTGGAGGCCCTGCAGGTCTATCGGGCGCGCCTCGACAAGACCCGGATCGCCCTGACCCTCGAACAGGACCTGAACCGCTGAGCCGACCGACCGTTGACCGCCACGCCCCGTCGGGCCATAGTCGGCGCCGAACCACAGCCGATCGACGGAGCCCACCCGATGACCGCCACGCTCTCGCCCGAAACCATCGGCGCCTGCGTGTTCGACGCCTACGGCACCCTGTTCGACCTCCGCTCGGCGACCGCGCGGTGCGCCGAGTCGCTGGGCGACCGGGCCGAGGACCTGGGGCGGCTGTGGCGGTCCAAGCAACTGGAATACACCTGGCTGCGCAGCCTGATGAGCGCGCATGCCGACTTCTGGCAGGTCACCGCCAGCGCGCTCGACTACGCGCTCGCCGAGACCGGACTCGACGATCCGGTGCTGCGTTCGAAGCTGATGGAGGTCTACCTGCGGCTCGATCCCTATCCCGCCGCGGGCGACGCCTTGCGGCGCCTGCAGGAGGCCGGGCTCAGGACCGCCGTGCTGTCCAACGGCTCGCCCGTCATGCTGACCTCGGCGGTGTCCGGCGCCGGCCTGCACCCCCTGATCGGCGATCTTCTCTCGGCCGAGGCGGCCGGGGTCTACAAGCCGCACCCGGCGGTCTATCGGCTGGCCTGCGATCACCTGGATCTGCCGGCCGACCGGATCTGCTTCGTCAGCGCCAACAACTGGGACGCCCACGGCGCGACGGCGTTCGGGTTCGTCACCGTGTGGGTCGACCGGCAATCCGGCACCGACGACCTGCTGCCCGGCGCGCCGGCCCACCGGGTCGCCGACCTCGACGCGCTGCCCGGCCTGTTTGGGGTGTAGGGGCATGGACCCGATCTATCGCGAACGCCATTTCCGGTCGCAGGACGGCCTGCGGATCTATTTTCGGGACTACGACATCGCCCCGGACAGCGACCTCACGCCGCTCCTCTGCCTGCCCGGCCTGACCCGCAACAGCCGCGACTTCCATGATCTGGCGATGCGCCACGCGCCACGCCGCCGGGTCGTCTGCCCCGACTACCGGGGACGCGGCCGGTCCGACTATTGCGACGACCCGCGCGACTACGAACCGACCCGGGTGATCGAGGACCTGCGCCACCTGCTGACCCTGCTGGGCCTGCACCGGGTGGTCGTGGTCGGGACCTCGTTCGGCGGCATCCTGAGCATGGCGATGGGGGCCACCATGCCCAACGTCCTGGCCGGGACGGTGCTCAACGACATCGGGCCGACCATCGACCGGGCGGGTCTGGACAAGATCTCCGCCTACCTGCGCGAGACCGAGAGCCTGCCCGACTGGGACACCGCCATCCAGCGGATGCGGCGCATCTTCGCGCGCGACACGGTGGAAGACCAGGCCGACTGGGAGAAGCTGGCGCGCGGCACCTACCGCGAGGAGGCCGACGGCCGCCTGCGCTTCGACTTCGACGCCCGTCTGGTGCAGCTCCTCGGCGGCCCGACCGATCTCTGGCCCCTGTTCCACGCGCTGCGCCGGGTGCCCATGCTGGCGGTGCGCGGCGGCGAGTCGGAAATCATCAGCACCGAGACCCTCAACCGCATGGCCGAGACGCATCCCGACCTGCACAGCGTCGTCCTGCCGGGCTGCGGGCATCCGCCGCTGCTCAACGAGCCGATGGTCAGCAAGGCCCTGGATGACTTCCTCGCCACCGTTTGAGCCGCCGCAACACGGCGACGTGCTGGCCGCTCACCGGGTCCTCGACGGCTATGCCGTCGAAACCCCGCTGCTCGAATCCGCGATGCTGAACGAGCGCCTGGGGGGGCGCCTTCTGGTCAAGGCGGAACCGCTGCAGCGCACCGGCTCGTTCAAGTTCCGGGGCGCCTTCAACCGCCTGTGCCGGCTCGACCAGACGGCCTGCGACCGCGGCGTGGTCGCCTTTTCGTCCGGCAATCACGCGCAGGGCGTGGCCCTGGCGGCGCGCATGCTGGGCGTCCCGGCGACCATCGTGATGCCGCGCGACGCCCCGGCCGGCAAGCTGGCGGCGACCCGCGCCTATGGCGCCCGGGTGGTCCTCTACGACCGCCAGCACGAGAACCGCGAGGCGATCGGCCAGGACCTGGCCGATCGCCATGGCCTGACCCTGATCCGGACCCACGACGATCCGTGGATCGTCGCCGGGCAGGGCACGGTGGCCCTGGAGGCGATCCGCCAGGCCGAGGCGATGGGCAGCGGCGTCGACCTGTTCGCGGTGCCGTGCGGCGGCGGCGGCCTGACCGCCGGGTGCGGCCTGGCGCTGATCGACCTGCTGCCGGAGACGCGCCTGTTCGCCATCGAGCCGGCCGGTCACGACGACACCCGCCGGTCGCTGGCCGACGGCCGGCGGGTGCGCAACGCACCGGGGACGCGGTCGTTCTGCGACGCCCTGCTGACCGAGACCCCGGGCGACCTGACCTTCGGGATCAACCGGGTGCTGGTGGACGGTGCGCTGGCGGTCGAGGACGCGGAGACGGCGGACGCCATGCGCGCCGCGTTCACCCATCTCAAGCTGGTCGTCGAACCCGGCGGCGCGGTCGCCCTGGCCGCCGTGCTGAGCGGCCACCTCGACATCCGCGACAAGACCTGCGTGGTCGCCTGCTCGGGCGGCAACGTCGACGTGAAGGTGTTTCGCGAGGTGCTGGACGGCGCCGTCAGGTAGCCCCGCTTCGGAGCGGGCCCGGCGATCACCCGTCCTCGCCGGCCGTCAGCGACGCGTCGGCTCCGGGCGCCGACAGGGCCGGACGCTCGTCGGCCTTCACGCGCGCCGATTCGACATGCCGGCAGTGGCCTTCCAGGTAGGCGCCCTGCTCGATGGCCAGTTCCTCGTGCTGGATGTCGCCGACCATGCGGGCGGTTCGCGCCAGGGTCACCTCGCGGGCCCGGATCTGGCCGTGCACGGTTCCGTGCACCCGGATCACGTCGGCCACCAGCTCCCCCTTGATGGTGGCCGATTCGCCGACCAGGATCTTGTGGCTGACGATGTCCCCGTCGACGCTGCCGTCGACCTGGATCTCGCCGTCGCATTTCAGGTCGCCGACGATGTGCAGGTCGGAGGCGATGATCGACGGCGCCGAGGAGCGCCCCGATCCCCCGGACCGGTTGGGCTTGCTACCCTTGGAAAACATTCCGGCCGGCTTTGATGAAGTTCATCGGATTCATCGGCTTGCCGCGGAACCTCACCTCGTAGTGCAGGTGGGTGCCGGTGCTGCGCCCGGACGAGCCCATGAGGCCGATTTTCTGGCGGTGGTCGACCTTTTCGCCGCGCCTGACCAGACTCGTGTGAAGGTGGGCGTAGACGGTCTCCAGGCCCGCCCCGTGATCGATGATCACCACCTTGCCGTAGCGGCCCTTGCGGCCGGCGAACTTGACCACGCCGGGTGCCGTCACGTAGATCGGCGATTTCTTCGGACCCCCGAAATCGAGCCCGTAGTGCATCGCCCATTTCCGGTTGATCGGGTCGCGGCGCTTGCCGAAGCTGCTGGTCAGGTAGCCGTTGGTGACCGGCACCGTGAGCGGCAGCCGGGCCAGGACGTCGCGCATCCCCTCCCAACGGTCCATGTAGTGATCGAGCGACGCCAGGCGGTCCCGCATCGTGCGGCCGGCCGGATCGGCCGTCGGGTCGCCGTCGCCCGCCGCCACGAACGGGCCGCCCTGGGCGATCGGATGATTGGCCGCGGCCAGCAGATCGTCGACCGACAGGCCGGCCATCCCGATCAGGCGCTCGGCATCGGCGAGGTTGTCCCGCGCGTGTTCGGTCAGCCGCCGCACCGCCTCCTGCTCGTTGACGCGCAGCGTTTCGAGCGCCGAGCGCAGACCCGCGACCTGGGTTTCCAGCTGGCGCTGTTCGCGCAACGCCGCGTTGCGTTCGGCCAGCGCCGCGTTCAGATCGCTTTCGGTGGCATGGAGGTTGTCCTTGAGGCTGAAATTGCGCGTGGTCAGGGCGATCATCTTCCGCTCGACCTCGCGCAGGTCCGATTTCAGGCGTTCGCGCACCGCGGCCATCTGCGCCCGGTCGCGCTCCACGTCCTGGAGCTGGGTCTCCACCGAGGCCAGGCTCTGCTGCAGGGAGGCGTTCTGCTCCAGCAGCCCGAGCATCACCGAATGGTTCTCCTCAAGGTCCCGGATGATGTCCGAGAACTTGGTCTGGTAGAGGGAGATCTCGGCCAGCAGGCTGCGGTAGGCGTGCTGGGTCTCGCGAATTTCCCGGTCCTTGACGGCCAGCAGTTCGTGGTGGGCAACCACGCCGAACGACGCGTAGGCGAACCATCCCAGGCCCGCCGACAGGGCGGCGGCCATCGCCGCTTGCGACCCGCGGCCCAGCCGCAGATGCCGCAGGCGGCCGTCGGACCGCAGGATGATCTGGCGTTCAGGAAATATTCCGTGGAAAAGCTTCACCAACCGGCGTGCGCGGCCGCTGGGACCCCTCATGTCGCCTCATCCCCCAATGTCTTCCCCAAGACCTCGGCTGCCTTGGCGAGCCGCGCCGCCGCGACCGGCCCTGCGGCGGTCGTTGCCGCCAGCGGCAAGGCCTCAGGAACCTATCGGTTAAGCCAAGCCCTGGCAAGGTCTTTCCTCGGATCGCCCCTGGCCGGCGCGCACCGGCTGGTCTAGACTCGCGGCCGTCGTCAACCGCGTCGCCGAGTCCGCGCCCGTGCCGCTGCCCGCTCCGTCCGCCATCCTCGCCACCTGGTTCGGCGCCGGCCTGTTGCCCGGGGCCCCGGGCACCTGGGGCTCGGCGGCGGCGTTGCCGTTCGCCTGGGGTCTGCACGGGTTGGGCGGCGCGCCGCTGCTGGCCGCCGCCACCGGCCTTGTCTTCCTGATCGGCATCCGGGCCGGCGGGGTCTACGCCCGACGCGACGGCGGCGACGATCCGGGCCCGGTGGTGATCGACGAGGTGGCCGGACAATGGGCGACCCTGCTGCCGGTGGCGCCCGATCCGCTGCTCTACGCGGCCGGGTTCGCCTTCTTCCGGATCGCCGACATCCTGAAACCCTGGCCGGCCTCGTGGGCCGACCGCCGCGTCAAGGGCGGCCTCGGCATCATGCTGGACGATCTGCTGGCGGCGCCCTACGCGGCGGCGGCGCTTGCTGTTCTGGCCCATGTCCTGGAGACCGCCCCATGACCACCCGAACCGCCCGCCACCTCGCCCACGACATCCTGGAGGCCTGCCGGGCCCGCGGCCTGAAGGTGGCGGTCGCCGAATCCTGCACCGGCGGCCTGATCGCCGGCGCCCTGACCGCCGTCGCCGGGTCGTCGGCGGTGTTCGAGCGCGGTTTCGTCACCTATTCCAACCGGGCCAAGGTCGACCTGCTCGGCGTTTCGCCGGACCTCCTGGCGGCCGAGGGCGCGGTCAACGAGGCGGTGGCGCGGGCGATGGCCGAGGGCGCCTTGGCCGCGGCGCCGGTCGACCTCGCCCTCGGGGTGACCGGCATCGCCGGCCCCGGCGGCGGCAGCGACCTGCGCCCGGTGGGGCTGGTCCACATGGCCTGCGCGCGGCGCGGCGCCGGCACGCTGCACGAAACCGACCGCTTCAGCGGCGACCGCGACGCGGTGCGCGAGGCCACCGTGACCACCGCCCTGCGGTTGCTGCGGGATCGACTCGACGCCGCCGACGAGGCTCAGCCGTAAAGCGCCCTGGCCCGCTTCTCGAACGACGCCACCATCAGATGGGTCGCCTCGTTGAACACCAGGCCGATGGTCTTTTGCAGAAGCCTCGAGCGGAACTCGAAATCGACGTAGAAGTCGATCATCGTGCCGGCCGGGTGAGGCTCGAAAATCCAGTGGTTGTTCAGGTATTTGAACGGGCCGTCGCTATACGACACGTCGATCCGCAGGTTGTCGCGGTCCATGGTCACCTTGGAGGTGAACCGCTCGCGGAACATCTTGAAGCCGATCACCAGATCGGCCCACATCACGTCGCCCTGGCGGCGCCGCACCCGCGCCCCGACGCACCAGGGCAGGAATTCCGGATAGCGCGGCACGTCGGCCACCAAGTCGAACATGTCCTGGGGACTGAACCGGAGCAGGCGTTTTTCGGCGTGAGTCGGCATGGCGGCGGATTTTAGCGGCTGCGCGCCGGATGTGTAGGCGAAATTCAGATTCCGCGCATGTTTGCCGCGCGGCTGGCCCGCAGGGCCGCGAAATCCCGGTCGGCGTGATAGGAGGAGCGTGTCAGGGGCGACGACGCCACCAGCAGAAATCCCTTCGACCGCGCCGTCCGCGCGTATTCGTCGAACTCGTCGGGGGTCGCGAAGCGGTCGACCGGCGCGTGCTTCGGCGTCGGCTGCAGGTACTGTCCGATGGTGAGGAAGTCGACTCCGGCCGAGCGCATGTCGTCCATCACCTGCAGCACCTCGGTCCGCGTCTCGCCCAGGCCGACCATGATCCCCGACTTGGTGACCAGGCGACCGTCCATCCCCTTGGCCCGGTCGAGCAGGCGCAGCGAGTGATAGTAGCGGGCGCCGGGGCGGATCGTCGGATAGAGGCGCGGCACGCATTCGAGGTTGTGGTTGAACACGTCGGGCGCGGCCCCGACCACCGTTTCGAGGCCGCCCGGCTTGTCGCGGAAATCGGGCGTCAGCACCTCCACGGTCACCGTCGGGGCGGCGGCGCGCACCGCCCGGATGCAGGCCGCGAACTGCGCCGCGCCGCCGTCCGCCAGGTCGTCGCGGTCGACCGAGGTGATCACGATGTGGGTCAGGCCGCTCCCGGCGGCGACCCGGGCCACGTTCCCGGGTTCCGCCGGATCGACCGGCCCCGGGCGCCCGGTGGCCACGTTGCAGAACGCGCAGCCGCGGGTGCAGACGTCGCCGAGGATCATCACCGTCGCGTGGCCGCGCGCCCAGCACTCGCCGATGTTGGGGCAGGCCGCCTCCTCGCAGACGGTGTGCAGGTTGTTCTCCCGCAGGCGGTCGCGGGTCTCGGCGTAGCCCTTGGAGGTGGGCGCCTTGACGCGGATCCAGGCCGGCTTGCGCCGGATCGGGCTGTCCGGCCGGTGGGCCTTTTCCGGATGGCGTTGCGGACGATGCAGGGTCATGTCCGACATATGGCGCCTGGGCGACCGGTCGTCCACCGCTCAGCGCCCCGTTTCGATCACGTAGCGCACCCAGTCGTTGGCCGGCGCGAAGGTCTCGTAGAGCGCCCGCGCGGTCCGGTTGCCGGCCTGGGTGTGCCAGGTGAGGCGGCGCCACCCCGCCTCCCGCGCGAGGCCGATCAGGTGCTCGATCAGGGCCCGTCCGGCGCCCTGCCCGCGGGCCTCGGCGTCCACGTAGAGGTCCTCCAGGTAGGCGTCGTCGGCCAGCGACCAGGTGTTGGCATGGACCAGCACGTGGGCCAGCCCCAGCACCGCGCCGTCGCGCACCGCCAGGCGACAGAACAGGGGGCTCGCCGGATCGGTCAGGCGGTCCCAGGTGGCGACGCTCACCGGGTCCGGCACCGCGATCCGGTAGAACGCGCAATAGCCGTCCCACAGACGCCGCCAGGCGACCCGGTCGGCCGCCTCGGGCGGACGGACCCGGATCACCTCAGCACCGGCCGCCGCATCCGCATCCCGGCTTCACCGCCTCGATGGCCGCCGAGACCACGTGGTTCTCGACTCCCTTGCCGGGCGCCCAGTCCTTGATGACCTCGCGGCTCTCCTCCTTGAGATCGATCCGGATGCCGGTGAACCCGGCCGCCGTCATGTGGGCCTCCAGCTCGGCGACCGGCGTCGCCCCGGTGACGCAGCCGCAGAGCAGACCGTCGTCGTCGACCAGTTCGGGCGGGAACGCCGCGGTCCGCACCACGTCGGACACCGCCATCCGGCCGCCCGGCTTGAGGACCCGGAACGCCTCGCGGAACACCCGCGCCTTGTCCGGCGACAGGTTGATCACGCAGTTGGAGATCACCACGTCGGCGGTGTCGTCGGCGATCGGCAGGTATTCGATCTCGCCGAGGCGGAACTCGACGTTGGGATAGCCGCCCTTGCGCGCGTTGTCGCGCGCCTTGGCCAGCATCTCGTGGGTCATGTCGACCCCGATCACCCGCCCCGAATCACCGACCTGGCGGGCCGCCAGGAACACGTCGAAGCCGGCCCCGGAGCCCAGGTCGACCACCACCTCGCCGGGTTTCAGGGCGGCGATGGCCTGCGGGTTGCCGCAGCCCAGGCCCAGGTTGGCGCCCTCCGGCACCAGGTCCATCTCGACCCGCGAATAGCCGAAGCGTTCCGAGAAGTCCTCGGCGTGGACCGGCGTCGCGCAGCAGCCGGACACCTCGGACGTCCGGGGTCCGCAGCAGCCGGTGCCGCTCTCGGTGGCCACCGCCGCATAGGCGGCGCGGACGGTGTCGTGAACCTTTTCAATGTCGTCGCTCAATTGAACCATCCCTGATCTTGGAGATCGAACCGTTTTCGACCCCCCGGTTTCCCAGCTTGAGCAAAACGCCGCTCATCAACGGTGTTTGTCGGCAATCTCAAAACCGGACGGAAAGATCGTCGAATCGTCAAACCGCAATCCATTCACCGTCGCTTTCGAAAGATTGAACACCCGGCTCAAATCCACGCCTTGGACGTTCGCGTTATTGAGTATGGCACCCTCGAAATTCGCGTCGGCAAGTTCCGCTCCGCGAAGGTCCGCGCCGTTCATAACGGCATGACAAAACACGGCATGACGCAATTTTGCGTCGCGAAAATCCGCCTCATTGAGAACCGCATGGGAAAAATCGGCATGCTCGGCGATGGCTTCTCTAAAACGCGCGTTGTTCATCACGACGTGCGCGAAGTTCACTCCCTTGAGGAAGGTATAAGTAAAGTTGGCGCCGTTCAGCACCGCCCCACGCCAGTCGGTCCCGGGAAAGCGCGCGCCGGCCAGATTAAGTGCCTTGTTCATAGCCCGTTTTCTCCGAAGCGGCCAAGGCCGTGTAATCGCTCAGCAGGTCGATAATCGCCTCGATATCCATGGTAACCGTTTCGCCCGTTTGATCTGAAGTTCTTTCTCGGGCATAAGCCGTCAGAGTCTGTACGATGGGATCGGTCAAGTCGCGATGCCGAGGGTTCAGGCAAATCTCCCGAAGCGTGTAGATTGCTCCTAACCGGATTTCGAGTTTTTCATCGGAAAGCTGAGAAACCGCGCGGTTAAAGGTTTCCGTTACCAGATCCCTGCGGTCCCATTCAGCCTGTTCCGTTGCCGCCCGTGCTTGCAAGGCCAACGAGCGGCCACGCCAAAGTGCGATCGCCAAGCCAGCAAACCCTCCGACTAAAATGCCGTAGTTGCGGGCAATTTCGCTCCACTCAACCGGCGTCAACACCGTACGCGTTTCCCGATCAAAAATGAATCGCCCGCCCGTGGGCATCCAACACGCTTTCGTGCATCATTTCCGATAGGGTGGGATGCGGAAACACCGTATGCATCAGGTCGGCCTCGGTGGTCTCCAGGGACTTGGCGATGCCGTAACCCTGGATCAGTTCGGTCACCTCGGCGCCGATCATGTGCGCGCCCAGCAGTTCGCCGGTGTCGGCGTCGAACACCGTCTTGACCAGCCCGTCGGGTTCGCCCAGGGCGATCGCCTTGCCGTTGCCGACGAAGGGGAAGCGCCCGACCTTCACCTGGTGGCCCCGCTCCCTGGCCCGCGCCTCCGACAGCCCGACGCTGGCCACCTGCGGCCGACCGTAGGTGCAGGCGGGAATGCGGTCGAAATCGAGCGGATGGACGTCCGCGATCCCGGCGATCCGCTCGACGCAGACCACCCCCTCGTGCGACGCCTTGTGGGCCAGGCAGGGCGGCCCGGCCACGTCGCCGATGGCGTAAATGCCCTGGGCGGTGGTGCGCAGCCATCCGTCCACCCGGACGAACCCGCGCTCGGTCAATTCGACCCCCGCCGCCTCCAGGTCGACCTCCTCCACGTTGGGCACCACGCCGACCGCCGAGATCACCCGGTCGACGGTCAGTTCCGAGGTCCGGCCGCCGGCCTCCAGGACCGCCGTCACCTCCGCGGCGCCCTTCTCGAGTCCGGTCACCTTCGTCCCGACGCGGATGGTCATCCCCTTCTTCTCGAACGCCTTGCGGGCGAAGGCGGAAATCTCCTCGTCCTCGAACGGCAGGATGCGCGGCAGCACCTCGACCACCGTCACCTCCGAGCCCAGGGAGTTGAAGAAGCTGGCGAACTCGATGCCGATGGCGCCGGAGCCGATGACCAGCAGGCGCCTCGGATGGACATCGGGCACCAGGGCCTCGCGGTAGCTCCAGACGAACGTGCCGTCCGGCTCCAGGCCCGGCAGGTGGCGGGCCCGCGCCCCGGTGGCGACGACGACATGCGGCGCGGTGAGCGTCGGCCCGCCGTCGATGGCCACTCCGCCCCGGCCGTCGAGCCGCCCGTGGCCGTCGAACACCGCCACCTTGTTCTTCTTGAGCAGGTGCCTGACGCCGCCGGAGAGTTGCGCCGCCACCTT
>JANQGL010000262.1 GCA_028277325.1 Magnetospira sp. | reverse complement strand
GCCTCCAGGCGTTTGCGGTGGCGGTTGGACAGGCGGAACCGGTCCGCCACCCGGTCCGCCCCGGCGGCGTCGGTGTCGAGCAGGGCGGCCAGGCGGCGCACCGGGTGGGGGGCCACCGCCTCCATCTTGATGGCCCGGGTGTCGAGCCAGGTCAGCATGCGCAGCCGGCCCACGTCGCCGGCCTCGGGCAGCACGTGCTCGAGCACCTTCTCGCCGCGCATGAGCAGGACCACGTCGGCCGGGTCGGGCGCCATCAGGGTGCGGAACACCTCGACCCGAACCCGTTCGCCGGACAGCACCGGCAGGCCCGAGGCGAAGGTCCGGCAGGCGGCCAGGGCGTCGGGGTCGGGCGGCGGCTGGCCGTAGGTGGCGTAGAAGCGGAAGTAGCGCAGCAGCCGGAGCACGTCCTCCTTGATGCGCTCGCGGGCGATGCCGACGAAGCGCACTCGGCCGTGGCCCAGGTCGCCGAGGCCGCTGAAGTAGTCGTAGACGTCGCCGTCGAGGGTGCAGGAGAACGCGTTGATGGTGAAGTCGCGGCGCGCCGCGTCGGCCACCCAGTCGTCGGTGAAGGCGACCTTGGCCCGCCGCCCGTCGGTCTCCACGTCGACGCGCAGCGAGGTGATCTCGAAGGACGCGCCGCCGGCGACCGCAGTGACCGTGCCGTGATCGATGCCGGTGGGGATGGCCTTGATGCCGGCCCCGCCGAGCCGGGCCATGACCGTCTCCGGCGATTCCGGCACCGCGATGTCGATGTCGCGGATGGGCCGCTTGAGGATGGCGTCCCTGACGCAGCCGCCGACGAAGCGCACCTCGGTCCCGTCCACCGCCAGGGCATCGATGACGGCGCGGGTCTCCGGCGCCGTCATCCACGGCTGCGGCGCGATCTTGCCGACCGGTTGGCGAATGGGCGACTCGTCCGACACCTGCACGAAACCTTGCCCGCAGGCCGGCGAGTCTACGACAGGGGCCGGCCCTCGTCAGGCGAATTCATGCCGCCGGGCGGGCTTGCCGGCGCGCCACGGCGGCGCTTCGCGTCTCGGCTCGCGGCCGCGCCGGTCTCATTTCACCTCGGCCGGGACCACGCGGCCGTCCTCGTAGCGCGGCGGCACGTAGGTGCCGCCCGGGGCGCTGCCGCCGGTGATGGCCTGGTAGGCGAGGACCCCGGCCAGCAGGGCGACGCCGGCGAGGATCAGCCAGAACCACGGGCCCTCCTCCCAGGCGTAGGCCTGTCCCGCCCGCCGCCGCCGCGTGAGCAGCACCCAGCCGACGAAGACCAGGGTCGGCAACAGCAGGGGCAGCACGTATTGGAGCAGAATGCGGGTCATCGGTCGGAGAGCACCTGATGCAGGTTGACCAGCATGCCAGCGGTGGCGCCCCAGATGTAATGGCCTTCGTAGGGCATGGCGTAGAAATGCCGCTCGACGCCGTCGAAGGTGGTGCTGCACCGCTGGTGGTTGGCCGCATCCAGGAAGAAGGCCAGCGGCACCTCGAACACCTCGGCCACCTCGTGCGGGTCGGGGGCCAGGGTGAACGGCGGCGTCACCACGCCGACCACCGGGGTGACGTTGAATCCGGTGCGGGTCACGTAGTCGTCGAGCCGGCCGACGATGTGCACGTGGCGGCGGGCGAGGCCGACCTCCTCCTCGGTCTCGCGCAGGGCCGCCTCCTCGGGGGTGCCGTCGTCGGCGTCCTCGATGTGGCCGCCGGGGAAGCTCACCTGCCCGGGGTGGTGGGCCAGGTGGTCCGTGCGCTGGGTGAACAGCACGGTGAGCCCGTCCTCGCGGTCGACCAGGGGGACCAGCACGGCGGCCGGCCTCAGGGCCCGCATGGGATGCATGCCGGGATTGAGATTGTGGTCGCCGCGCGCGCCCTCGCGGAACCTGGGAAGCGCCTCGGTCGGTCCGCCGGGCCCGCCGCGGGCGGCGAACCGGGCGACGACCCCGTCGCGGGTCAGGGGGGATCGTCCAGGCGTCCCATCGGAAAGAACGTGCCGCTGCTCCATACCCCGAAAAGGTATTGATGTTCGACCGCCTCTTCCACCCCCAGATCGACCAGCTCGTAA
>JANQGL010000251.1 GCA_028277325.1 Magnetospira sp. | reverse complement strand
CTTGGAGAAGGCGGTGTCGCCCTGCGCCGTGTAGGTGATCGCGGCCAGGCTGCCGTCGGCGAACCGCAGGGTGGCGGCCAGGTCGTCGCAGACCCCCTCGGCGACCGCCGCCGCGTCGGCCTGCACCGAGCGGATCGGCGCCGCGACCAGGAACCGGGCCAGGTCGACGAAATGGCAGACCTCGCCGAGGACCCGCCCGCCGCCTTCCTCGGCCGCGTTGATCCAGGAGTCCGGCGGCAGGGCGCCGGCGTTGATTCGCATCTGCACGACCTTCGGCCCCGGCGCGGCGGCCAGGGCGTCGCGCATGCGGACCGCCATCGGCGCGAAGCGGCGGTTGTATCCCACCTGCAGGAAGCCGTGCGACTCCCTGCGCGCCGCGACCACCCGGTTGAGCTGGTCGCGGTCGAGGGCCAGGGGCTTTTCCACCAGCACCGACTTGCCGGCCGCGAGCGCGCGCGCCGTCAGGCCGGCGTGGCTGGCGTGGCGGGTGGCGATCAGCACCGCGTTGACCGCCGGATCGTCGAACAGGGCCGCCGGGTCGGTCGCCGCGACATCGAATCCGAAGGTCTTCCGGGCATGCTCGGCGGTCGCGCCGCGGGTGGTGACGATGCCGCGCAGGTCGACGTCCGGCAGGGTCTTGAGGACCGGCAGCAGCACCGTGCGCGCGAAATTGCCGGCCCCGAGGACGCCGAGCACGCAACGCCCGCCGGTCGCCGTCGCGGGGGTGGCGAAGACCGGTTTCGGCGCCGCCGGTTGCTCGGCATAGGTCAGCACCACGCCCAGGTGCGGCTCGCCGCCGCCGGTGACCATCTCGTAGGCCCGTTCGGCGTCCTCGAACGGGAACCGGTGGGTCGTCAGGGCGGCCGCGTCGAGCCGGCGCGGCAGGCGCGGCGACATCAGGCGCACCGCCTCGCGCAGGTTCTCGGTCTCGGTCCAGCGCACGAATCCGGGCGGGTACTTCACCCCCCGGCCCTCGAAGTCGTCGTCGTAGCGCCCCGGGCCGTAGGAGCGCGACACGACCAGGGTCAGTTCCTTCTGCATGAATTCCCGGTAGGGGAACTCGGTGCCGGTCAGGCCCAGCATCACCACCCGCGCCCGGTCGCGCGCCAGGTCGGCGGCGGTCCGGAAGGGGGCGCTGGAGTCGGTCGCGGCGGCGATCAGCAGGGCGTCGCAGCCGAGCCCGCCGGTCACCGAGAACGCGGCGGCGACGGCGCCCGGGTCGGTGGGGTCGAGCGCCGTCTCGGCGCCCGTCTCAAGGGCCAGATCGCGGCGCGCCGGGTTGGTGTCGAGCGCGACCACCCGCGCCCCGCCGAGGCCCAGCAACTGGATCGCCAGTTGCCCCAGCAGGCCGGCCCCGATCACCGCCACCCAGTCGCCCAGCCCGGCCCGGCAGTTGCGCACCCCGTGCAGGGCGATGGCGCCGAGGGTTCCGAAGCAGGCCTCGGCGTCCGGCACGTCGTCCGGCACCGGGGCG
The DNA here is from genome assembly GCA_028277325.1 of Magnetospira sp. GTDB lineage: Bacteria > Pseudomonadota > Alphaproteobacteria > Rhodospirillales > Magnetospiraceae > JANQGL01. The sequence goes on along the minus strand of JANQGL010000251.1, from coordinate 2,016 downwards.
ACCAGGTTGGCCGGCACGGCGCATATCTCGGCGTGGTTGGCCAGCCCGGCGCCGGCCATCGCCACGCGCTGGCCGACCCGGAACCGGCCTTCCAGCCCGGCGCCCACGGCGAGCACCTCGCCGGCCGCCGAATAGCCCAGCGGCAGCGGCGAATCGAGGCGTGCCATGACCGCCCTGAAGGTCGCCCCGAAGCCGTCGCGGCGCGCCTTGTCGACCACCTTGCGGACCAGGTCGGGGCGGGCGCGCGCCTTGCCGGCCAGACTCTTGCGGGCGAAGTCGACGATCATCCGTTCGGTGCCGGCGGAGATCAGCGAGGCGCGGGTGCGCACCAGGACGCCGCCGGCGGCCACGCGCGGCGACGGCACGTCGACCAGGGAGAGGCGGCCGCTGCGGGCGCTCTGGATGACCTGTTTCATGGCGCGTTTGTACTCCGGTTTCCGACCCGAAATCAAAGCCTCTCGGCGCTTCCCTTGCACGGGCCGGCGGGCGCGCGTATCTGGAAACCAGCCGTAGAGGACCCACGCATGGCCATGCGCCCCGCCGCCGCGATTCCGCTCCTGCTGCCGGCCGCCCTCCTGGCGGCCGACGGGCCGGCGCGGGCACACCCCCACGTATGGATCGACGCGGTGACCAAGCTGCATCTGGACGACGCGCGCCGGGTGATCGCGGTGGAACAGGCGTGGATGTTCGACGATCTCTATTCGGAAGCCATGAAGGCGGACCTGGACAGCGACGGCGACGGACGCCTCTCGGACTCCGAGACGCAGGATTTCGCGACCGGCGTGCTGCATGACCTCGCCGAATGGCATTTCTTCACCGAACTGACCCAGGACGACCGGCCGGTCGATCTGGCCGGACCGGCCGAGGGCGGCGTCCTGTGGCTCGACGAACAGAAGCGTCTCGTCCTTCGGTTCCGGGTCGCCCTCGCGACACCGGTGGCGGCGGCCGACAGCCCCCTGGTGCTGCGGACCTTCGATCCGACCTACTACATCGCCATCGATATCGCCAGACCGAACGGCGTCCTGTTCTCCGATCCCGCCGCCTGCGCGGTCGACATCCGGCCGCCGGAGGAGGCGGACGAGCGGCTTCTCGGCGGGGCGGACGTCCTCGACCCCGACGTGAACGAGGGATTCGGCCACCTGTTCGCCGAGACCCTGCGGATCACCTGCCGATGAGGCGCGGCCCCCTGCTTGCCGCCGGATTCGCCCTGCTGTGCCTGGCCGGTCTGGCGTTCTACCTGTTCGCGGTGCCGGAGCCGGCGTCCTGGTATGGCGGCCTGCTCGACGGCATCCGCGCGGTGCAGAAATCGTTCGCCCGCGCCCTCGGCGCCGGGGTGCGCGCGCTGGGCGACCCGGAGAGCGAGACCGGCCTGCTGGCGTTGTCGGCGATCGGATTCGTCTACGGGGTGTTCCACGCGGTCGGCCCGGGCCATGGCAAGGCGGTGATCACCACCTACGCGATGGCCAACGAGACCAGCCTGCGCCGGGTCGCCGGACTGGCCATGGCCTCGGCCGTGGTCCAGGGCCTGGCCGCCATCGTCGTGGTCGGCGGCGCGGCGCTGGTCCTGACCGGCGGCCTGCGCGCCTTCGCCAGCGACGCGGAAAGCCTGCTCGAACGGGTGAGCTATGCCGCCGTCGCCGGGGTCGGCCTCTACCTGGCGCAGCGCGGCGCGCGGCCGCTCGTCGCCCGCCGACGCCGCCGTCGCGGGGCGACCCCCTTGCCGGCACCGCGGCCCGAGACGGGGCCGCCGGGCGAGCCGGACCGGGACGCCGGCTTCGACGACCACGCGGCCTGCGGACGCGGTCACCACCATCTGCCGAGCGCCGCGGAGGTGGCGCGCATCTCCGACTGGCGGCAGGCGGCGGCGATCGCGCTTTCGGTGGGCCTGCGCCCCTGCTCGGGGGCGGTGCTGGTGCTGGTGCTGGCGGTCGCGCTCGGGTTCCCGCTGTCCGGGGTGGTCGCGGTGCTCGCCATGTCGCTGGGCACCGGCCTCACCGTGGCCGGCCTGGCGACGGG
>JANQGL010000188.1 GCA_028277325.1 Magnetospira sp. | reverse complement strand
TCCCGCCTGGTGGGCCGACGAACTCAAGGCGCGGACCCTGTTCGGGCCGGACCCCCGGCTGGTCACCACCGTCACCGACGGCGAGAACGGCGACTGGTTCCGCGACGGATCGGAAAACGGATTCTTCGGACGTTTCTTCGCGCCCTGCATGGAGTTCTGCGAAACCGGCGAATACCCGATCAAGCCGGTGTCGCTGAGCGAATTCCTGGCCCAGCATCCGCCGACCGAGGAACTGACCGTGCACGACAACGCCCCGGCGGTCGGATCGGTGAAGACCTTCGACGTGGAACGCTGGATCGACGCGCCGCCGCATCGGCGCGACGACCTCCGGCGGCTGTTCCACGTCGCCGAGCGCTACTGGGCCCTGACCCCGGGCAGCGGCGCCCTGGAGCCGCTGCGCGAGGCGCGGCGGCTGATCCTGGAGGCCGAGGGCAGCTGTTTCCTGCTGTGGGGCGACGACTGGCGGGACGGCCTCCGGCAGCGTCTCGACGAGGCCGAGCGGCTGCTCGAGGGTCCGGTGACCGGCGCCATCCTGGCCAAGGGCGGGCCGCCGCCGTCGATCACCCCGCCGGAGGTGCTGCGGCCGCGGTCCGGGCCGGCGGAGGACAATGCGAAGACGCAAACCGCCACGCGCGCCAAGGCTGTGCCGACGCCCAAGGCTGCGCCGAAACCGGCGCCGGCCGGGACGGACGACGACGCCGAGCCGGCGGTCGAATCGACGCCGGCCAAGGACGAAACTCCGAAACCGGCCCGCAAGACGACAGGCGGCACCGCCAAGCCGGCCGCCAAACGCAAGGCGACAGGCGGCGGCGCCAAGCGCAAGACGACCCGGACCAAGGCCGCCGCCGAGAAATCCGCGGCGGCGGCGACCGAGTCGGCGACGCAGGAGTCCGCCGCCGGGCCGACGCCCCCGGACACCACCGAGAGCGCACCGAAGGCTCCCCGCAGCGGGCGTGGTCGTCGCAAGACCGGCGACTGAGGAGCAGGGCCGCGCCACGCGCGCGACCCGCCGGACCCCGCGATGATCGACACCCCCAAACCCGCCCCCCCTCCTCTCCCGACACCCTTCACCGCCCAGGAACTGCGCGACATCGCGTCGGAGATTTCGGCCGCCTTCCAAGGCATTCCGCGGCCGACCGAGGTGATCCTGATGGATGTCGACCCGACCCGGCTGCATGCCACGTGGTCGGTCGCCGCCACCGAGCTGGACGCCGCCCGGGCACGGATCGGACCGGACGACTGCCGCCTGACCCTGCGCCTGCACGACGTATCGCCCGTCGGCACCCCCGGCACCCGCCCCGACGTGCCCTTCGACGTGGACGTTCAGGGGCGGCAGGGCGGCGCCTACGTGGACCTCTGGCAGGCCGGACACAGCTACATCGCCGATCTCGGCCTGCGCGGTCCCGGCGACGCGTTCGCCCTTCTCGCGCGGTCCAACCAGGCCGACCTGCCGCCGGGCGATCCGGCGGACGACGAGGACTACCGCGAGATCGGCCTCATCGAACCCGAGATCCCGGCGTTCCCCGAGGCGATCCCGCCGCCGACGCCCGACCCGTCCCTCTATGCCGACCTGTTCCCGGCCACGCCGGCCGACCACCGCCCGGCGGCGCCCTCGGCGCCGGGCGAAAGCCCCGACGTGGTCGAGGTGACCGACGTGCTCGACGTGATGGAGTTCCCGTTCACCAGCGAGAACGAGGGCTTCCCGCTGATCGACCTGTCCACCCTGCGACCGGCCGGCGACCACGCCCCGACGGCACCGACGGCGCAGGTCGCCCCCGAGACCCCCGGTCCGGGCGGCGGCGCGGCCTCCCGCGACACCCCGTCGGCGT
>JANQGL010000157.1 GCA_028277325.1 Magnetospira sp. | reverse complement strand
TCGGCGACCAGCACCCGGCCTGGGCCGGCAACGTGGTCAAGGCGATGGCCAGCGCCAAGCTGGGCTATCCGGTGGTCGACCGGGTTCTGCGCCGGCGCGCCCCGTCGCCGGGGACGGCGGCCGACCTGACGGCGCGCCTGAACCGCGACCTGCGCGCCGTGGTGCATGCGGTCAAGCGTCTGACTCCGACCATCGTCGAGGTGGTGGTCCGGGCGCCGGCGGCGGCGCGCCGCTTCAAGCCGGGACAGTTCTTCCGGCTGCAGAACTTCGAGGCCCACGCCCTGGTCCACGAGGACAGCCGCTTCAACATGGAGGGTCTGGCCCTGACCGGAGCCTGGGTCGACGCCGCGGCCGGACTGGTGTCGGTCATCGTGCTGGAGATGGGCGGATCGTCCAACCTCTGCGCCCATCTGAAGCCGGGCGAACCGGTGGTCCTGATGGGACCGACCGGAGCGCCCACCGAGACCCCGGGCGGCGAGACGGTGCTGCTGGCCGGCGGCGGGCTCGGCAACGCGGTGCTGTTCTCGGTCGGCCAGGCGATGCGCGCCGCCGGCTCCAGGGTGCTCTACTTCGCCGGCTACAAGGGACTCGACGACCGCTATCACGTGGAGAACATCGAAAAGGCGGCCGACCTGATCGTCTGGTGCTGCGACGCGGCGCCGGGCTTCGTCGCCGGGCGGCCGCAGGACCGCGCCTTCGTCGGCAACATCGTCGAGGCGATGGCGGCCTACGCCTCGGGCCGGCTGGGCGAGGCGACGATCCCCCTGAACACGATCGACCGGGTGGTGGCGATCGGCTCCGACCGCATGATGGACGCGGTGCGGGCGGCCCGCCACGGGGTGCTGAAGCCCCACCTGAAGGGCGATCACGTCGGCATCGGGTCGATCAACTCGCCGATGCAATGCATGATGAAGGAGATCTGCGCCCAGTGCCTGCAGGCCCACGTGGACCCGGACACCGGCCGGCGCTCGGTGATCTTCTCCTGCTTCAACCAGGACCAGGACCTGGACCGGGTGGACTTCGGCTGCCTGCACCAGCGCCTGGCCCAGAACGGGGTGCAGGAGAAACTGACCCGGCAATGGATCGCGCGCGGCCTCAAGGGGCGCACCGAGGCGGCGGAGCAAGCCTAAAGCAGGTGGGTTCCCACCCCGAGCGGCGGCCCTGCGGCCGCCTGGAGGCGATCCAGGGTGGCCAGGGTCGCGCCCTGTTCCGCCGCGACCGCCAGATGCAGGGCGTCGCCGGCCCGGATGCCGGTGGCGTGGTGATCGGCGAACACGGGTCGCGTGCCACGCCTGGCCCAAGGCGGGTGAAGTAGACGCGTTACCCGGTCCGCATCTCGCTCACGCCTTCGCCCACCGGCTCGCAGTCGCCGAAATTGCCGTGCTCCGCCGACTTGATCCGGGCCAGGATGCGCGCCTTGCCCGTCACGTCGGTCAACCGGCGGAGTCGGTCATCGAGCGCCGCGTGGCGAAGGAACGTGTTGGCCAAACGATCAGGCCGCGGAATCGTCGCGGACCTCGGCGAGGAAGCGGGCCACCTCGGCGCGCAGGATTTCCGCCTGCCGCGAGAGGTCACCGGCCGAGGTCTGGATCTGGGTGGCGGCGGCGCCGGTGTTCTGTGTTCCCTCCTGCACGGTGGCGATGCTGGACGACACCTCGGCGGTGCCCTGCGAGGCCTGTTCGACGTTGCGGGCGATCTCGTTGGTGGCCGCCGTCTGCTCCTGTACCGCCGAGGCGACGGTGGAGGAGATCTCGCTCATTTCCGAGATGATGCCGGCGATCGATTCGATCGCCTTCACGGCATCGTCGGTGCCGGCCTGAACGGCGCCGATCTGGGTGCCGATTTCGTCGGTCGCGCGGGCGGTCTGGTTGGCCAGGTTCTTGACCTCGGAGGCGACCACGGCGAAGCCCTTCCCGGCGTCGCCGGCCCGCGCCGCCTCGATGGTCGCGTTGAGGGCCAGGAGATTGGTCTGCTCGGCGATGTCGTTGATGAGATCGACGATCTCGCCGATCTTCTGGACGTTGTCCGACAGCTCGCGCACAGAGCGGGTGGTGGTCGACGCCTCGTCGTCGGCTTGCACCGCGACCTGGGAGGAGCGCGCCACCTGCTGCGCGATGTCGTTGATGGAGGCGGTGAGCTGTTCGGCCGAGGCGGCCACCGTCTCGACGTTGGTCGACGCCTGCTCCGAGGCGCCGGCCACGGTCGTCGCCTGGCTGCTGGTCTCGGTCGCGGTGGCGGCCATCTGGCTGGACGCGGCCTGGAGTTCGGTGGCCGCCGAGGTCACCGTGTCGACCACCTTGCCGACGCTGCGTTCGAAGGTGTCGGCCATCTGCAGCATCGCCGCCTTGCGCTGGGCCTCGGCCTGGCGCTTCAGCTCCGCCTGTTCGGCTTCCATCTCCTTGACCCGGATCGCGTTCTCCTTGAACACCTGGACGGCGGTGGCCATGCGGCCGATCTCGTCGCCGCGCTCGCGCGACGGAATCTCGATCGCCAGGTCCCCGCTGGCGAGCACGTTCATGGTCCGCGTCATGCCGTCGATGGGTCGGGTGACCGTGCGCGCGAAAGCGATGCCCAGGGCCGAGATGACGACCGCCAGCCCGAGCACCGCCAGGAGCAGGAAATTGCGCATGTCGACGACCGGCCGGTCCACCTCCGCGGCGTCGATCTCGGACAGCACGCCCCAGCGCAGGCCCTGGAATTCCAGCGGCCCGAAGGCGGCCAGTACCGCCACGCCGCGGTAGTCGATTCCGGTCAGGGCACCGGTTTCGCCGTTCAGCGCGGCGCGCACCTGCTCGGTGTCGATACGCTGCTTGAGGATCGTCGAGTCGTCGCTGAACCGCGAATCGCTGCGCATCAGGCGGTCCTGGCCGACGATGTAGGCCTCGCCCGATTCGCCCATGCCGGCCTGATTCTGCATGATGGCGTTGATCCGCCCGACCGGCATCTGGAATACGAGGAATCCGATACGGCCGCCGTCGCGGTCGAACACCGGCGCGCCGATGAACGACGCCGCGGCGCCGTTGCTCGGTGCGTAGGGGGCGAAATCGGTGGCCGCGACGCGGTTCGATCGGAAGTCGGCCGCCAGGTCGCGCACCAGGCGACCGATGTCGCTGTCCTTCCAGCGGCCGTCGATCAGGTTGGTGGCGAAGTCGTTCTCCTTGAAAACGGTGTAGACAATGCGCCCGGAGACGTCGACGAGAAAGATGTCGTAGTAGCCCCGGCCCTCGAGGTAGTCGCGGAAATAGGGATGGAACCGGGCGTGGGTGGCGCTGTAGGCGCTGCCGTCCGGCGCCGCGTCGAGGCGGTGCTTCTCGCCAGCGGGGTTCGGGTTGCCGGTGATGTAGAGCTCTTGCAGCCGCGCGGTCGGATCGCCGCCGAGTCCCTCCCAGCCGGCTTCGAAGGCCTCCAGGGCGTCGATCACCATTTGGTTGCGCGACATCAGGTGAACGTCGTCGACGATCGATTGGAGGTAGCCGTTCAACTCGTGGATCCGGGATTCCTGGACCGCCGAAAGCTTGTTCATGGCCGATTGTCTCAATGACGATTCGGACTGCAGGTAGGCGATGATCCCCAAAACAATGGCGGTCAGCAGCGACAGCGCGACCACCATGACCGGCAGTTTCAGCGAAATGTTGAACTTCGACATCTTCCCCCCCCTTTTTCCGGATGCCGCCCTCAGGTCGCTCGAAGCCCTGGAATATCGCGACACAACAATATAATATCATATCCGATAGGATAACTGCATACAATTGAGAAAGCGCTCCGACAATCCCGGCTGGCGGTTGTGCGGCTTGTCGCGAATGCGACAGGTCCGCCCGCCGCGCTGTCGCATTCGCGGCACCGGGCAGTTCCGGAATACTTTCGATTTATCAATAGAATAGGGTGTCTTCGGAAGTCGGCACGCAATGTGCATAATGGCCTCCCGAGACCATCGTCGGATCGGGAGAGCGCAGATGCAGTTGACCGTACTGGAAGGATCGAAGGGGCGCCCGTCGGGGGGCTGTTCGGGACGCGGCGACGGGCCGCTGCCGGCCGACCTCGCGGCCCGCGTGCGCGACCATCCCTGCTATTCCGAAGAGGCGCACCACACCCACGCCCGCATGCACCTGGCGGTCGCCCCGGCCTGCAACATCCAGTGCAACTACTGCAACCGAAAATACGACTGTGCCAACGAGTCGCGGCCCGGCGTGGTGTCGGAGCTGCTGACCCCCGAGCAGGCGCTGCGCAAGCTGCGCGCGGTGGCGGTCCGGGTGCCGAAGCTGTCGGTGCTCGGCATCGCCGGCCCCGGCGATCCGCTGGCCAACCCGCGGCGAACGTTCGAGACCTTCCGCCGGGTGGCGGCCGAGTTCCCCGGATTGCGGCTCTGCATGTCCACCAACGGCCTGGCCCTGCCGGACCACGTGGACGAGTTGGTCGCCCTCGGGGTCGACCATGTGACGATCACCATGAACGCTCTCGATCCGGAGCTCGGGGCACGCATCTATCCGTGGATTTTCTGGAACCATCGCCGGCTGCGCGGCCGCAAGGCGGCCGAGGTGCTGATCGACCGGCAGCGCCGGGGCCTGGAGATGCTGGTCGAGCGGGGCGTTCTGGTCAAGATCAACTCGGTGATGATCCCGGGTGTCAACGACCGGCACCTCCGGGAGGTTTCGGCCTTCGTGCGCGAGCGGGGTGCCTTTCTGCACAACGTGGTGCCGCTGATCGCCGAGGCCGAGCACGGCACGCATTACGGCCTTGCCGGGCAGCGCGGACCGACTCCGGAGGAACTCGCCGCCCTGCGGGACGCCTGCGGCGGCGACATGCGGATGATGCGCCACTGCCGCCAGTGCCGGGCCGACGCGGTGGGCCTGCTGGGCGAGGACCTGGGCCAGGAATTCACCCTGGAGGCCATCGCCGGGACCGAGGCGGCGCCGGACGACGGCGACGAGATCGATCGGTCGACGGCGCCGGCCCGCATCGCGGTGGCGACCGCGACCGGCGAGGAGGTGGACCTGGACCTGGGCCACGCCCCCCGGTTCCGCATCTACGAGGTGGGCCCGCGCGCGGTGCGCCTGCTGGAGATCCGCGAGATGCGTCGCGCCTGCGGCGGCGCCGACTGCCGCGACCGCGACGGGGTGTCGATCCACGACGACCTGACGGCGGTGCTCGACGGCTGCGCGGCGGTGCTGGCCGCCAGGATCGGGTTCGGCGCCTGGCGCCATCTGGAGTCCGCCGGCCTGCTGCCCAGCGGCGACCAGGCCGACCGGCCGGTCGTCCCGGCGCTGCGCGCCGTCTACCGGGAGCTGGTCGAGGCCGGCCGCCTGGACGACCCGCCGGCCGCCGTTTCCCGTTCCGCCGGCTGATCGCGGCGGCGTTGACCGACGCCGCCGCTGCGGCCGTTCCGACTCCCTCCCCACGCGAGCCTGGACAACGAAAGGACCCCTCTCCCATGGCGAAAGCGAAGATCAAGTTCTCCGACATCGAGCTGACGGTCAACGTGCCGGTCGGCACCCGGGTGATCGAGGTGTCGGAAAAGGTCGGATCCGGCATCATCTACGGTTGCCGGGAATGCGACTGCGGCACCTGCCTGATGAAGGTCGAGGACGGCTGGAACAACCTGTCCGAACCCTCGGTGCTGGAGGACAGGGTGCTCAAGGAGAACATGGCCGGGCGCCATTTCCGGCTGGCCTGCCAGGCGCAGATCCTGGGCGACGTGACCGTGAAGCCGGCCTGACCCGGCCAACGACAGAGGAGAACCCCCATGGCCTTGATCACCTTCAGCAGCGCGGAATACAAGGACAAGACCGTCTACGCGGTGGCCGGCAGCCACACCGAGACGGTTCTCAAGATCGCCCGGACGAACCGCATTCCCATCAACTTCGACTGCGAGGACGGCCAATGTGGGAGTTGCGCGATCAAGGTGACGCCGCTTGGCGACAAGGAGCAGATGGGGTGTCATTTGACCGACAAGGAACAGGCGGTGCTCAAGGAGCTGGGCAGGCTGACCCAGGACGAGATCGACCGGCTGATCGTCGACGACATCCCCAGCCAGTGGCGCCTCGCCTGCCAGATGATCGTGCGCGACGAGGACATCCTGGTCGAGTACTGAGGCGGCCGGTCCCCGGCGCCTGCCGTGCCGCCGCGCGCCGCCTGATGGCGCGGGCGCGCGGCGACGCCAACGACGTGATCCTGGCCCGCATGCTGGCCTCCTGGCGGTTCGGGCGCGGTGTCCTGCCGCGCTGGATGGGCCTTCCGGCCGGCGAGTTCCGGCGCCTGGTCCGCAACCACTTCCCCGGGTTTCCGATGCGCGTCGGGACCGCCGCCACGCGGGCGGTGGCGCCGGAGCGGGCCTGGGAACGCCGCGACCTGCATTGGCTGCTGCTGACCCACCGGGCCGGGCGGCGGCCGTCCGAGTTGTGGATGGCCGACCTGGTGGCCGCCGCCTGCATGGGCGGCGACCACCTGTGGGAGGACCTGGGCCTGTGGTCGCGCGACGACCTCACGACCCTGATGGGGCGCAACTTCCCGGCCCTGGCGCGGCGCAACGACCGCGACATGAAATGGAAGAGGTTCCTGTACAAACAGCTCTGCGCGGCCGAGGGCATCTACGTCTGCCGGTCGCCGTCCTGCGAGGTCTGCGTGGATTATGACGTCTGTTTCGGCCCGGAGGCGTGACCCCCGGCACGGCCTGATGGATCGCGCGCGCGGCGCCTACCTGGGGGTGGCCGTCGGCGACGCCCTCGGCGCCACGGTGGAGTTCATGACGCCGCGCGAGATCGCCGCCCGGCACGGCCGCCACGCCGAGATCGTCGGCGGCGGCTGGCTGCACCTCAAGCGCGGCCGGGTGACCGACGACACCGGGATGAGCCTGGCGCTCGGCGAGGCGATCCTCGGCGCCGCCGGCCGGGTCGAGGCGCGCGCCGTGGCGCAGGCGTTCAGCGCCTGGATGGCGTCGCGCCCGGTCGACATCGGCCACACGGTGCGGCGCGGCATCGTCGCCTTCCGGGCCCGCGACACCACGGAAATGCCGGTCAACACGTATGATGCCGGCAACGGCGCCGCCATGCGGGTGCTGCCGGTCGCCCTGGCCACCCTCGGCGGCGATCCGGCGGAGATCGCC
>JANQGL010000047.1 GCA_028277325.1 Magnetospira sp. | reverse complement strand
GGCGGCGGACCTGGACGAGCCCCTGTTGCTGGGCGCCGACGGCTTCGCCGATCTGGTCGACCCGGACGCCGCCGACGACCGTCTGGCCGCCGCCCTGGCGCGGCTGGCGGCGGGCGGGGCGGGTGCGGATTGGCCAGATCGGCGAAGCCGTCGGCGCCCAGCAACAGGGGCTCGTCCAGGTCCGCCGTCAGGGCGGTCAGCCGGTCGCCCGCCGCGCGCAGGTCGGTCCCGGCGCGGATCAGGACGTTGGCGCCCCGGTCGAACGCGGTGCGGACGGCCGTCATGGCAGCCCCTCCGGGGTCTCGCCCCGGCCCAGCATCTCCAGGTACAGCAGCACCTGCCCCAGGGTCAGGCCGGCGCACTGCTCCGGCGTCCAGCCGAACTCGCGCGACAGCGTGAAGCAGGCGCGGGCCAGGGGGGCGCGGATGGTCGCCTCCAGGTCGTCCTCGCCCATCGCCAATCCGCTGATGCGGTTGACCTCGCCGACCAGGAACCGCACCAGCCCGGCCGGCAGGGCCGAGACCTGCTCGACCGTCAACGCCGGCTCGACCAGCGCCTGCTGGGTCATCAGGACGCTGGTCAGCACCTTCTGCTCTCTGGCCGCCGTGGTGATCCGCTGCACGTCCCGCACCGTCAGCGGCCGCAGCACCACCGAGCCGCCGGGGTCGTCGGCGTCCGGCAGAAGGTCCGCCGGCACGTCGATCCGGTGGGTCTGGTGGGCGCCGGCCAGCAGGTCGGCGGCGGTCAGGACATGGTTCACGGACAAGGCCTCCCTGTTTCGGTGATGCCGACCGATCACGCCGTCGCGTCCTCGACCTTCACCCACAGCGCCTGGAAGCCGACCTTCTCCATGACGAAGTCGTCCTCCGGGATGCCATAGGCCCATTCGTCCAGCTTCACGCCCATCACCGTCACCGTGGAGCGGTTGTCGGGCAGCGCCGGGTTCTCCAGTTGCAGCGACAGGTTGAAGGCCGGGCTGGCGAAGCTGCCCGGCGGTCGGGTCTGCGCCGCCGGCCCCAGCATCAGGCCGAGCAGCGCGCCGTTGACGTGCGCCCGTTCAATGGTGCCGGAGACGTTGATGTTGCCGGGCCGCAGTTCGGTGGCGAAGCGCTGGCCCAGTTCGTGGAACGGCTTGACCTCGCTGGTGACGCGCACCGTGACGCCGGTGACGCGGCCGATCGGGGCCAGGCCGTAGGTCTCGTCGACGGCGGCCGCGAGGTCGCCCTCGGCGGTGGACTCCACCGCCACGGAGATCGTGCCGTCGGAGCCGCGATAGACGTTGGTTGCCATCTCTCGGGAGCCTCCCCGCTCATTCCAGGATCATGGTGACGCGGACGAAATCGATGGAGAATGTCGGCCGCAGCGTCAGGGTGACGGCGGCGATGCCGTTGATCTCCTGGGCGCGCGTGGCGCTGACGTCCAACTGGTAGCTGACCAGCATCTCGTCCTGGACCATCTGCGCCAGGAAGCCGTCCAGCGTGGCCTTCAGGGCCGCCCGCACGCGGATGTTGTTGAGCCGGCCGATATAGGGGTTGGCGCCCTTGCGCACGCCGGCCTTGGCGTAATCGACGATGCGGCGCACCGAGATCTGGGTGAAGGCCCCGGTGTCCGTGGTGATGCCGCGCAGCGCCCGGTAGCCGAGGTTCTGCATCAGCACCATGATGCGGTTGCCCAGCAGCACCTTCTGCTGGGCGCGCGAGTAGACCGTGGTCAGGCCCGACGCCGGTACGTCCTTGTTGGTCAGGCTGATGTGCGGCGCGAGGCCCGACAGCCGCCCGGCCACCAGCGCGGCGGCATAGGCCGGCGGCAGATCGACCGAGGCGCCGTCGCTGGCGGCGTCGCCCGCCTCGATGCCCGGTGCCACCAGCACGATGCGCTTGTTGGAGACGGCGTCGGCGTCCTGAGCGACCTGGGCGAGGCTGTCGCCGCGCGTGCCCAGGATGGCGATGCGCTCGCGGCCGTCGTTCTCGGTGCGCTCCAGGTGCGCCAGGACGGTGCCGGCCACCGTGTCGGCCCCGTAGCCGGCCACCAGCAGGATGTTGACCGGCCGGCTCTCCAGCAGCGCCAGACCCTCGGCGATCTGCGGGATCAGGGCACCCATGGCGCCGGCGCCGTCCGGTCCGCCGACATCGTTGCCGGTGGCCGCCGTCACGGTGTCGGGCTGGGCGGCCTCCTGCCCGGCCGCGACGGCGCCGGCGCGGACCAGCGCGCTTTCCGAATTGATCTCGCGCGCCAGGCTTTCGGCGTCGGCCGCCTCGTGGGTCTCACGCAGCCGGCCATGGATCAGCGTCAGGCGGATCGGGTCGGTGGTCGTCGCCGCCTGGATGGCCACGGCGATGTCATTGGCCCAGGTGCCGGGCGAGGTCGCCGTCAGCGTGAACGCCGGGGTGCCGCCGGTGGCGACGGCCCAGGTCATGGCGTTCATGGTGACGCCGTCGCCGAGGTTCGCCACCCGCACCGCGTGCACGGTGGCGGCGCCGCCCCGGAACGCCTGCTCCAGCGTGCGCACCAGGGTCAGGTGCTCGGTCGCCGACGCATCCGCCGGCCAGGGGCCGTAGGTGCCGAACACGGCCAGCGCGTCGGCGTAGGAGCCGAGCACCGCCACCTGGTTCACGGGACCGCGATCGGCCGTCCCGACGATGCCGATGTTGCCGGTGGCGATGCCGCCGACGCCGATCAGCCCCTCCGCCCGGACCTCGATATAGGTTCCCGGCAGGATCATCTCGCCGATGCTTTCAGTCATCTATGCATCCCCTTCCTGGCCAACGAATGTCTCGGTGTCGGTCTCGACTCCGTCGACCGCGACGTTGGTGCCGGGGTCGATGGTGACGGTCCTCAGGGTGATGGTGATCGGTACGCGGGCGATCAGGCCACCGGCGGACACAGGCCGGTCGGCCACGTGGTCGTAGGCGAAGCGGAAATCCGCCTCGCGCGCGCGGGCCTGGGCGCGGTCCGGGTCGACCGGACCGACCGGCCCCAGGCGGGCGAGCGCGATCCGCTTCAGGCCGGCCGGGCGCGCCGCACCGGTCAGCGCGGCGATGGCCTGGTCTGAGACGGCGGCCACGTCGGCGCCGGCGGTGTCCAGCACGGTCATCCGCAACAGGCCCTCCAGGCGCACCATCTCCCGCTCCCAGGCGCCGACGAAGTAGTTGGCGCGGATGGTGCCGGAGGCGGGCTGGGCCGAGCCGAAGGTCAGGCGGCCGGTCAGCGGATCGGCCGAATACTGGTTCTGTGTCGTCGGCGTGGCGGTCAGGGTCAGCGCCTGACCGCCGCGCTGCACCTGGATGTCGGCCGTGCCCAGCTCACCCTGGGTGCCGTCGGCCCGCACCAGCCCGCCATGCGGCAGGGTCAGGCGGGTGCGGTCCTCGCTCAGCAGGTCGAGGTCCGGCACGTCGGGCAGGGTCGGGTTGGTCAGCGAGACCTCGGCTTGCACCGCCAGGGCGCCTTCGACCGTGTCGACGCCGCCGCCCAGACCCATCTCCAGGCGCGAGACCTCGAGGAATTCCAGCACCACGGCCGGCAGATCCTGGGCGCTGTCGACGGGCGCGATCACGCCGACCCGCGCCGGGGCCGGGGCGAGGCCGGCCAGCCCCGCCAGGAAATCGCTCAGCGCCGTCAGCATCGCGGTCTCGGCCATGGCTACGGCCCTGCCGCGCGACGGGCCGGATCGGGCCGGTCGAACAGATAGGCGATGGCCCGGCTGAGCGTGCGGTTGGACAAGGCGTCGTCGCCCGGATCGGTCTCGTCCAGGGCATCGACGTTGGGGTCCTCGATGCGGTCGAGCCAGGTGCGCAGCAGGGGCACCCAACCCAGGCCGCGCATGGCGGTCTCCGCCGCTTCTATGACCGCGCGGTTGCCCTGCGCCATCATCGGGTGCAGCCAGCTTTTCGGCGCGGTGGGGCCGTAGGGCGCGGGCGGCAGCGCGTCGTCATAGGCCTCGACGGTGGTCTTCTCGGTGCGGGCGTTGCCGGCCACCAGCATGCGCCACTCGTTGACCCGGCGGCGGTCGAGGTTCCAGTTGCGGAACACCTGAAAGACACGGCCGTCATCCCCACCGGTGGACGCGGGCGGGTCGATGTGGCCCATGGCGCCCAGGCACAGCAGCGCCCCGAAGTCGCCGGCCAGGGCCATGATCGACTGCTCGCTGTCCTGACGGCCCGGCTCGACGACGTAGGCGTAGCCGTCGGCGCTCTCGAAGGCGCCGGCGGCGGCTTCGACGTCGGCGAAGGGGCGCGGCATGATGCTGGACTTGCCGGTGCGCACCGACTGCCAGGACTTGGTCGCGTGATAGAGGGCGTAGCCGTCGTCCTCGTCGTCTTCCGCGCGGAGCTTGTCGAATTTGCGGGTCTGCTCGCGGACCTCATCCTCGGTGTCGGCGGCATCGCCGTGCGAGGAGAACGTCGCACCCGGCGGCAGGAACACGTCGTTCTGCCGGTCGACCCGCGCCGTCCGCAACGAGCCGGTGGCGCCGCCCGCGTCGGTCACCGTGGCGGTCAGGAAATCCAGGTATTCCGACAGCCGCATGGGCGCCAGCGGTGCCGGCACCTGCTGTTCGTCGCCGCCCTCGGGGCGGAAGGTCAGGCCGTAGCGGTCGGAGCGAACCGCCATCGTGCCGCCGCCGGTCCACCACAGCCGCGCCAGCTTGCGCCGGCCGGCGGGATAGAGCTTCCGGTCCTCGACCGGGTTGCCTTTGTCGTCCAGGTCCGGCGTCAGCGTGCCGTCGTCGAACAGGCGCACGGCGTGGCGCTGGCGGGCGATGAAGCTGTCCGGTTCCTCCGGGATGCGGATGTCGCGCAGCCACCGACCGCCCAGGATCCACAGCACGATCACGCCCGCCACCCAGATCACCGTGGCGATCCAGAACGACACCGCCTTGAAGTCGAACTCGGTCCCGGCCAGCTCGGTCAGGCCGTTCACGCCCCACAGGATCAGGGTGAAGATGCCGAACAGGGCCAGGAAGGCGACCATCGGCCCGAAGGCCAGCGCCACCGGGATGAGGGTGGCGGTCGAGCGCCGCTCCAGCCCCTCATGATCGAGGTCGTACAGGGCGAAACCGGCCAGCACGATCATCAAGATCAGGGGCAGGACGAACAGGATGACCCACCGGGCGGCCTTGGGCCACGCCCGCACCCCGCCCTCGATCAGGAACAGCACCAGGACCACGGCCATGACGATGGCCGCGATCAGGCCGAACAGCATGCGGTCCTCGACCCCCTTGGAGGCCAGGGACATCACCCACGCCTGCAGCCCGATGGCGCTGCCCGAGCCGATCAGCATCGGCAGCGT
>JANQGL010000043.1 GCA_028277325.1 Magnetospira sp. | reverse complement strand
CCGGGGCCGCCGCCGGTTGCGGAACCGGGTCGGCCGCCGGCACGTGCACGGTCTGCGGCACCGCCTCGGCCGGGGAGGCGGCGACCACCGGCGCCACGGCGGGCGTCGGGGCCGGGGCCGCGGTCTCCGGGCGCGGCGCCAGCAGGTCGGCCGCCCGCAGCAGGATTTCCGGCTGGTTGCCGGTCACCAGATAGATCAGGGAGACCAGGACCACCAGGTTGAACAGAACGTACTTCATGCCGAATGTCCTCCTTGCGCGGTGCCGTCGGGATCGGTCAGCCGGGCATGGCCGACCAGCAGCAGGGCGCGCAGCACCGCCGCCAGCGGCAGGCCGATGACGGTGGTCAGGAACGCCATGCTGAACTGCGCGGTCAGGTCGCGGATGATCCCCTGCACCGTTTCCGGACCCAGTTGCTGCTCGGCCAGGGTGCCGATGCCGAGGCTGATCCCCAGCAGGGTGTAGGTCAGGGCCAGGGTGGTGATGCCGTTGGCGGCCTGCAGGCCGGCTTCCAGCCACACCCGCCGGCCACGGGTGGCGATCATCCGCACCCAGCAGTAGAGGGCCGTCAGGACCAGTCCGCCGAGCACCCCGATGAACGTCAGCCCGAACACGTCGGTGGCGCGGCGGGCCAGCTCGTCGGCCGTCATGTGGGTGGCGGCCGTGATCACCGCCAGCCCCACCACGGTGCCCCCGAGCAGCAGGCTCAGGGCCCGCGACCCGGTGTCGAAGCGGGTCATCGGGCGGCCCATCTCAATACCGCCGCCCGACACGGGCGTTCATCAGGCCGTCGGTCGACAGGCCCAGGGAATCGAGCCAGTGGTCGACGATGTCGCGCTCGTTCTCGACCGCGGCATGGATCAGGAAGGTGAGATCGTAGTTGGCGAAGGCGCGGCGCACCACCGGCGTGTTCTGGCCGTGCAGCGACTTGTCGCGGATCACCATGCGTTCCAGGTCGACCAGCCGGTGTTTGGACTGGGCCACCTTCTTCTGGCGCTCGTCCGGCGTCAGGTCGGGCGCACAGAGGGTGGTGACCAGGATCGCCCGCTCGCGTTCGAGGTTTTCGAGGCTTCCGGCCTCGGCCCCGGCGACCGGCGCCGACACCAGCAGAACGCCCAGCAGGCCGCCGCCGGCCAGGCTCTTGAGGGATTTGGGAATGGTCATGACGGGGTCCTCCTCGTTCAGAAAGCTTCGTTGTCGACGAACAGGTCGACGTTGGCGGCCAGGCTCGGCTCGGCGCCGCCGTCCACCACCTCCCCGCCGCCCTCGGCCGCGGCCAGGTTCTCGGCCAGGGCCATGGCGTCCAGGGCGACCAGTTTCGCCATGTAGCCCAAGAGCTGCTCTTCCTGGGCGACCAGGGCGCGCTCCGCCTCGGCGTCGGCGACCAGCTGACGGAGATAGTCCTCGCGGGTCACCTCCTCGCCGTCGAGCATCGGGCGCTGGTTCATGGGATGCGCCTCGATGGCGGTCAGCAGCCTGTCCATCGCCGCCTGATTCTTGGCGTACTCGGCGCCGTAGCGGCTCTGCGGCGCGAACTCGCCGCCGAACACCTGCATGTCGACCGCGTCGACGCTGCGGTCGAACCGCTGGCGGGCCGCCTCCTGGCGGGCCACCAGGTCGGCCGTCACCGGATCGTCGGCCGCGCCGTGGAGGCGCAGCTTCTCCAGCAACCGCTCGTAGAGCACCTTGCGGGTTTCGGCCTGACGGGCGCGCAGCTCCAGGCGCTCGCCGACCATCTGGATGTAGACCTGTTTCTCGGCCAGGAACTGGTGCTGGAGCTCCAGCCGCAGGTCGCCGTCGGCCCGCGTCGCCGCGTCGCGGAGATCGCGCAGGGTCTGGCTCTTGGCGGTGATCCGGGTCCCGGCGTCGCCGATCGCGACGGCCAGACCGGAGGCCTGGAAGTCGCGGTCCACCGCCTTCTTGAGCATGTGCGGCGGCAGCTTGACCAGGCGCTCGCTGGCCGCCGGACTCCAGGTCGCGCCGTCGGGCGACGCTTCGGCCGGTCCCGGCGCGGCGGCGAGCAACGCCAGTGCCGCCACGCCGGCCCGCAGGCCGGATACCAGGGTGATGCGCTTCGGATGCGTCATTGTCGGTGCCTCCTTTCGCGGTGGCGGATCAGTTGCGGGTCCAGTGGCCGGCCCGTCGCACCTCGTCACGCAGGGGCTCGCTCACGTTGGCGGTCGACAGGGCGTACGGCGAGGTCTCGGAGAACCCGAACAGAACTTCGTAGGTGTCGATGAAGGACGCCCCGTTGGGCAGGTAGAGATCCTGGTTCGGGAACGCCGCCTGGAACCGCGCCAGGTTGCCGCGCGCCGCCGCCACGTCGCCGCCCTTCAAATAGTTCTGAACGGACAGCGCGTAGGCCCGCATGGGCTCCTCGGTCGACAGGCCGGCGGCCTCCGGACCCAGGTTGGCCTCGCAGGAGTCGAGCAGTCGGGCGCTGGCCAGATAGCGCCCCGCGTGCGACGTGCGGCGGGCTTCCTCGTCGAGCCGCAACGCGTCGTCCCGGCAGGTCCGGTAGGCCCGCATCGCCTCCACTTCGGCGAAGCGTGCCTCGCGAAAGCCGATGCCCTCGTTGGCGGTGGTCTGTCCGGTCACCTGGCAGGCGGCGACCAGGCCGCCGGCCAGAAGCATGGCGACGCCCCGGGCGAGGCGCCGGGACCCTCGGGTCCGGGAAGGTGAAATCGGGTTCTGGATGTTCATCGGTCGGCCCCGTTGCTGATTGCGTTTCGGGACCGTCAATGAACGGCGGGAGGATTTTTTTTGGCGTCGCCCGCGGTCGCCGCCGGAACCGCGAACCGGCGCGACGGTCGAACCGGCCGCGCCGGTCACGGGAACGGCCGCCGGAGGACCCCTACCGTCCCTCCGGCCGCCGCCGTCACCCGGTCAACGGAGCGGGCGTCAGTTGATCCAGCCCTTTTCCGCCATTTGCGGAAGAATGTGGTTCCTCAGCTCGGAGAGCGTGCGGCTGATCGCGTCGGCGACCTGTTCGGCGTGAACCGGATACTCGGCCCCCGGAATGTTGATCGACCAGTCGAAGCGGAGGTCGCCGTCGTCGTCGATGTTCAGGGACTGCGGCGCCCAGTACTTCGTGTGATGGGTATTGATGAAATCCAGGAAGTCGAGATACCGCCGATCGCCCGGCTTGATGCCGACCGTGTAGTAGCCGTAGACCTTGATCACCCGCTCGGTGACGGTGTCGCCGTCCTTGGCGGACACCAGGGTGTCGACCCGCACCGAGACCGACCGGCCGTCGAGGTTGAAGTCGATCCGCAGGATGATGTCGTTCTCGTCGTTCCGGTACAGCGTGTGCTGGATCTTCCAGCCGTTCCGTTTCTTGAGGTAGTCGCTGATCGCGAGCTCGACCGTCCTCTCGTCCTGGGTCGGGAAAAGAAGCGGCAGATCCTCCGCCCGGGCGAGGCCCGAGACGGTAACCGAGGCAACCAGGAGAGCGGCCGCGAGATACCTAGTTCCCGCGCTGCTGCTCGATTGCCGAACGCCAGAGGTCTTGAAGTGTCGTCCCAGGTCCATCCTGCATTCTCCTGCCAGTGGTGTCGGTTTGGCGTGGCGGCGGAGCCGTTTGCGGCGTCCCGCCTTGTCCTTGATGCCGTTCGATCGCCCGCCGCCAGGCGTCATGGGTCCCCGCCGGTCCGGGATCCGGCGTCGGCGTGGTGCGTCGCCGCGGCTCGGCACGCGGCTGGCCGGCGCGCAGCGAGGCCAGCAGGCTCTTCGTGGGTTCCCCGCGCACCCGCAGTCCCTTGCTCCGCTCGTAGGCGGCGATCGCCCGGCGGGTCGCGGCGCCCATGAGGCCGTCCACCGGGCCGGCGGCGTAGCCGAGGCCGTTCAGGCGCCGCTGGACTTCGCGAATCGACCACCGGTCGGTCAGCAGGTCGCCCGGCGGCGGCGGCGTGGGGTCCGCGCGCGGCCTGCGGCGCGGTTCGTCCCGGCGCTCCTCCCGCGGCTCGGCGAGTTTCGCCACCTTGATCCGGGCAAGGTCCGCGAACTGGCCTTTCGGATAGCGTTTCAGATAGGCACGGAACATTTCCGGGTCGTCGCTGTCGGCGATCGACTGCCAATAGATGAACTCGGCGGTCTGGGCGTTGCCGGACGATCCCTTCCCGGCCCGGTCGCCGGACGGCGCGTCCCCCGGCGGCGTCAGCCGGGCGACGCGCGGGCCGCCTTCGCGGAAGGCGAAGTCCCGCTTGACGGAGGAATGGAACCAGGGGTCCTGCGTCCCGCCGGTGGTCTGGAAAACCGCCGCCGCGGTCTTCTTGAACACGTCCTCGAGCTTCAGGCCGGGTTCGTCCAGATAGCGCAGCAGGGCGCCGGTGAACACCCCATGGCCGCCCGGCGGGCCGTCCTGGGCGGTCTGGCCGGGGGCCGCGGAGTACATGATGGCGGTGCCGCTGGGGCCGCTCCTCACCGGCTCGACGACGAGTCCGCGCGACGCCGACCGGGTGCGGCGCGGCAGCGGGTTGTCGCGGCAGGCATCGATGATCACGATGTTGAGGTCGCTGCCGGCGCGTTCCATGGCGCGCGTGAACTCGGACATCTCGATGCCCTCGGCCATCAGGTCGGCCTCGACCTCGATCCGGGCATCGGACGGAATCAGCCAGTTCTGTCCGCCCGAGGCGATTCCGTGTCCGGCGTAAAACAGCAGGCCCACCTCGGCGCCGGCGAGCCGCCCCTCGAAATCGGCCAGGGCGCGGCTCAACTCGCGGCGTCCGGCGTCCATCTTGAGGACGACATCGAATCCGAGCTCGTTGAGCTTGGCGGCGATGTCGCGCGCGTCCACGCGGGCATTCCGGAGGTCCGGCAGGGTCCGGTAATCATTGTTGCCGATGACCAGGGCCGCCCGCTCCTTGGCCGCCGCCATGGCCGGCCAGGCGACCACCACGGCCAGCAGCAGGCCGCACAGGCAGCGGCCGAAACCGGTCATTCGACGGCCGCATTTCCGGGACTCGGAGTTGGACAAGAGACGCATTTCCCCCTCCTCTCGATCCGCGCGATTTCGAGCCTTACCCATTATGGAGCCTCAGGAAAAATCTTCAACCGACTCCGCCCCGAAGGGGCATGCCGTCGTTTCCCGAAGCGGCGGGTTTCCGCAACATTCCCAAAGGATTCGGCGACGCCCGCGGCGCGGCGTTCGCGCGACCGGCCGATTCACAGGGTCGCCGGACGCCGGGAACCGGATTCCCGAGGGACCGCGGCGCGCGGCAGGCGCGCCGCGGTCCCGGGACGTCCTCAGCCGAACCGCGGCGGCTGGCCGGTGACCGGCCGATAGCCGGGCGCCTCGTTCACGCGATTGAGAATGCCGCGCCGGAACTCCTCGATGCGGTCGCGCAGGCGTTCGGACGGGCGCCGCGCGTCGGTCACCGGCTCCCAGGTTCCGCCTTCGTAGACCGGCGCCGGGTCCCATACGTCCCGGATTTCCGCCGCGTCGTCCACCGGCAGCCGCGCCCCTTGCGGGTCGCGCAGCCAGCGGTCGGCCGTCTTCAGGTAGTCGCGCCAGCCGCGTTCGATGCCCGGCTGCTCGAACAGCCAATAGGGCGCCTGCGGCGTGGCGACCGCCGAGTCGGCCGGCTGCGCGGTCGCCGCTCCGGCGACCAGGACCTCGGCCGTGCGCTCGCGCTCGAACCGCCGCGCCCAGGCCAGCACGTCGGCCACGTAGCGGCGGGTATAGGCATGCGGCCGGCCATTGCGCAGGGTGCCGCCGTTGTAATGCGACAGCGCGGCGTCCCACCGGTTGCCGTACAGCCGGTACAGGCGTTCGAGGTAGGTCACGCCGAGGCGGATGTTGGTGCGGGCGTCCCACAGCGCG
>JANQGL010000001.1 GCA_028277325.1 Magnetospira sp. | reverse complement strand
CCGGGGAACCGGCCGGACCCCGGACTCCCACCGGTCCCGCTGCGTGGAGATCAGGTCGACCAGACGCCGCTTGCGCGCCGCGAACGCGCCCGGCGGCCGGGCGGCGGCGATCCCGCGGAAGGCCGGGATCCGTGCCAGGCAGCGCAGGGTCTGCGGATCCATGCCGGCCTCGAAGAACCGTTCGCCGAGTTCGGAAAGCTTGCGGTGATCGCCGAGTCGTTCAAGTCCGTCGAGCAGGGCCGCGAGTTGCGCTCTGGGGATGTCGCTCGGCATGTCTCCTCCGTGGCGGGCGGCGTGGAACGCCCCGTTCAAAGGTATCCCTTGTCGGCCAGCATTCCGAGATAGGCCTGATCCATCTTGGCCGCGAACGCCACCGGATCCCCGAAACCATGCGCCACCAGCATGCCGCGCAGGTTGTCCCGCAGGTGGCGCAGCCGCCGCGGATCGCGGGCCAGGGCCACCGCCTTGGCCACGTAGGCGTCGCCGTCCTCGGCGACGAGGTCGTCCAGGCCGGAGGCCTTGAGGATCGAGGCGCCGTAGCGGGCCGCGAAGCGGTCGCCGAGCAGGCTGACCGCCGGCACCCCCATCCACAGGGATTCGGCCAGGGTGTTGCCGCCGCAATAGGGCCAGCTGTCGAAACTGACGTCGATCCGCGAATAGAGGTCGACGATCCGCTTCTGGGCCACCCCGCCGTGCACCAGCAGGCGGCCGCCGGAGATTCCCCGCTCCTCGAACTGCCGGAACAGGCGGCGCCGGGTGTCCCTGTGGTCGAGTCCCCGGCCGCCGGCGATCAGGCGCGATCCCGGCACCTCGGCGAGGATGCGCGACCACAGGCCGATCATCGCCGGATTGAGCTTCACCGGCGATCCGAAGAACCCGAAGGTGACCGCGCCCGACGACAGGCAGGGCGGCGGCACGATGGCCGGCAGCACGTCCTCCCCGTAGTGGAAGCAGAAGAAACAGCCCGGAAGCCGCCAGACGGTTTCCGAATAGTGGGCGTCCGAGGTCGCTTCGACCGCCGTCGCGTCGGCGATGACGTAGTCCACGTTGGGTACCCCCGTGGTGCCGGCGTGGTTGACGTAGCTCGCCTGGACCGGCGCCGCGCGGGCCGCCATGGCGGCGAACCGCTGGCCGTCGCCGAACCCGTTCACCTCCACGAACAGGTCGATCCCGTCGGCCCGCAGGCGGTTGGCGAAGTCTGCGTCGCTTTCGCCGTGCAGGTTGTCGGCCACCCGGTCGAAGGCGTCCCGCAGGTCGTCGGGCACCTTGGCGTTGCTGTAGCAGACGGCCTCGAACCGGTCGCTTCGGTGGCGCACGAACGGCACGATCTGGAAGCGGGTGTAGGTCAGGGTCCACTCGACGCAGTAATAGCCGACCCGGATGCGGGCCGGATCGACCGCGGTCTTGAGCGGCGTCTCCACCCGCAGCGGTTTCGCCAGGTGCCTGTCCACCCAGTCCTTCTGCCGCTCGGCCAGCCAGGCGTCGTCGGCCCAGGGAATCTTCAAGGCCGCCTGGATCGCCTTGCCGTCGGTATAGCGCGACCCCTGGCGGTCATGCGCGGCCATCGCCATGGCCGGCATGCCGCGCGCCTCGTAGCGCTGGGCGAGGCGGGATTTCCAATGGTCGTAGACCAGGCGGTAGCGGATCGGCGGCGGCAGCCGGGTGGCGCCGACGATGTGGCGGTAGGCGCCGGCGTGCAGTTGGGGCGTCGGCGCATAGCCGTCGCTGTTGGAGGCGGTATCCTCGTACCGCAGGATCGACGCCGCCACCTGTTGCATGATCCCGAACAGATAGGCCAGCGGACGCGGATCTTCGCGGCATTGCGGAAACAGGTGGTTGTAATGGGCGATCAGGTGTTTGAGCAGCAGTTCCGGCATCACGAAAGGCGGAAAGTCGGAAAGGAACCCGTCCGCCGCGAACAGGCGCGGGAACACCCGCATGCGGTCGCCCAGGTTGCGCAGCACCGAGACCGGGTTGTTGCTTTCCTGCCCGGCGTGCAGGGCGTAGGAGCCGAGGACCTCGGGCACGTAGGCGATCTGCCCCTCGGTGGCCAGCCGGCACCAGATCTCGAACTCGATGCATTCCTTCTGCCAGTCGTCGCCGAACAGGCCGTGGTCGACCAGGAACCGGCGGCGGAAGAAACTGGCCACGAAATAGGGGCAGTAGTCGTCGGCCAGATAGTCGATCAGGTTGAAGTCCCGGCCGGTGTAGCGGCCGATCCCGTTGCCGTCGGCGTCGGTCTGCAGGGCGTCGCCGGTCACGGCGTCCAGGCCGCCGCGCTGCCGGAAGGTGGCGAGCGCGATGTCCACCGCCTCGGGTTGCAGCGTTTCGTCGGCCAGGCAGGAGCCGATGACCTCCCCCTTGCAGCGACGCAGGGCGGCCAGGAAGGCCTCGTTGGTGCCGCTGTCGGGGCGCGACACCACGTCCAGGCGGTCGCCGTACTCGGCCAGGATGTCCAGGGTGCCGTCGGTGGAGGCGCCGTCCTGGACGATCACCTCGATCCTCGGGTAGGTCTGGGCGAGGATGCTGTCGATGGCCCGCCGGATGTGCGGCGCGCCGTTGCGGCAGAACATGAAGATGGAGACGAGGGGCTGTTCGGAAGTCGGCGTGGCGAGCCCGGCCTGCGTTGATTGCACCATGTTGTCATCCATCGGCGGGACAAGCCTGCGTCCGTTTCCGCCACGCTACCCCAAACCGGACTGTCGCGGAAGGCGCCACCGGCGACCGGAGGCGGTTGGCGCGGCAGCCCCCCGGTCCCGCCTACACGGGCTCCCCGTAGAACATTTTCGGGCGACCGAAGCCGTGGAACCAGCGCCCGGCATCGCGAAGGGCGCGCGGCAGAACCTGCAGGTCGTCGGCGGTGAAATCCACCTGATGGCGGATGAGCCGCGTGCAGCCGTCCAGGCAGACGCGCCCGTTGAACGTTTGGAACATCCGGGTCACGAACAACGGACGGTACATCGAATCGATGCGGTTGTCGGCGATGTCGAGGGCGGGGAACAGGTCGTTCCGGACGAAAATCGCGTTCCATTCCGTGGCCGCGGCCAGTTGATAGCCCTTCTGGCCCGCCAGGCGGACGAAGGCGGCGAGGGAGGACCCCACGTGCACCCCGGCGTCGTCGCGCTGCACCATGATCAGGTCGTTGGGCGCCGAGGGATTGAAGTCGACCATGACCACGCGGGGGGGCCGGACCCGGAGGTGTTTCCACAAGTGATAGTCGTTGCCCTCCACGTCGATCACCAGCAGGTCCGGCTGCGGCGGCGCGCGGTGGGTCGCCAGCAGCACGTCGAGGCTGTTCTCGCCCAGTCCGGTGGCCCGCGCCTGCACGCATGTCACCCTGGTTGACCCGGCATGGGTGGCCCGGAGGCGGTCGAACAGCGCGTCGTCCGCCTCCACCTGCAGGGAAAACCATTCCTGCTCGGCGATCAGCCGATGGGTGTTGCTGAACCGCCGGCCGTCCGCGGCGCCGATCTCGACGCAGAACTTGAACCCGGTGCCGAGGCGGCGGAAGATTTCCGCCAGAATGCCGTCCTCGCCGTTCTCCGAGGTCACCGCGTGACGGTGGGCCAGCAGCCGGTTGCCGGGCACCGCCTCGGGGTCCAGGGTGCCCGATGCCGCGTCCAGGTCCGGATGGGCGTAACGCATTCGGGGCACCAGACGCTGCAACGCGACAGGCAGGACCTGGATGTCCTGCGGGTGGATGCTCAGGCCCTTCGCGACGCCGTCGGCGGCGTCCTCCCACTGCCACTGCATGAAGGTCCGGCCGGCCAGGTGCAGGGTTCCGTCGTAGCCCTGCGCCAGCCTCATCTCCGATTCGACCCGGAACATCGCCTCGGGGCGGTTGTCGGGAATGCGGAACCGGTCGAAATACGCGCGCCGCACGAAAACGGCGTTGCCCCCGTGGACGCAGACCAGTTCGTAGCCTTTCGTCCGGCCGAGCTCGCACAGGCTCCGCAAGGACGCCGAATCTCCCACCTCGGGCGGCGTCATGTAGGCGACCTGCGGCGGGACGGTGGCGTTGAACTCGATCATCACGACCCTGGGACGATGGCGGCGGCAGGCCTCCCAGACGTGGTAGTCGTTGCCGTCGATGTCGATCACCAGGAGATCGAACTCGGGGGGAATGGGCGTCCGCGCCAACAGCGCGTCGAGGCCGTCCTCCTCCCCCCAGCCGACCGCGTCGTGGAGGGTGAAGACCCCGGCACGCTCCGCATAGAGGGCGGCGAGGTCGCGGAACATCGCGGTGTTCCTTTCCAGGTAAACGGCGGACCAATCCCGGTCGCGGACCAGGAACCGGGTGTTGCTGTGCACGATGCCGTCGCAGGCTCCGAACTCCACGCACCAGCCCTGCCGCGCGACCCCGAGCCGGCCGAGAACGGCGGCGAGGATGCCTTCCTCGCCGTGCTGCGAGGTCTCGCCCCCGGCATGTCCGGCCAGGTGGTTGTTTCGGCGAAGGGTTTCCAGGCGCTCGGGGTCGGGTGGCAGAACGTCCAGTTCCGCGACGTTCGGGTGCAACAAGAACCGGGCCTCCTCGCCTGACGCAAAGCGGTGTCCGCGACCGGGCGGGTCCCGGATGCCATGGACGCCGGACCCGATGATAGTCGAACGGGATCCGCTTCGAAAGCTCGGCCGCCGGGTTTTACGGGTTTGAAAGCTTTCCGGGGCGACAGCTGGATTCAAATTTCAACTGCGACACCGATTGATTTTGCGAAGGCCTCGATGGGTGTGAGGAATCCGAGGCATTTTCGGGGCGTGGTGTTGTAGGTCCATGTGATGTCCTCGATGTCGGTGTCGGAGACGTTTGCG
>JANQGL010000460.1 GCA_028277325.1 Magnetospira sp. | reverse complement strand
AGGCCGAGGTTCTGGATGCCCTGATGAGGCGCCTGCGACCGTTCCTCGACACCCTGCCGGGAGGCGGCGGTGCGTCCGCCTGAGTTCTGGTCGCGACCCGAGCCGTCCCCGATCGCGCGGCTTCTGTGGCCGGCCGGCTGGCTGTTCGAGGCGGCCGGCCGGCTGCGCCGCATGGTGACCCGGCCGCGCGCCGCCGCGGTGCCGGTGATTTGCGTCGGCAACCTGAGCCTGGGCGGGGCCGGCAAGACTCCGGTGGCGATGTCCCTGGCCCGCCGCCTGCGCGCCGCCGGGCGCAGGCCGCATATCCTGACCCGCGGCTACGGCGGCCGGTTCCGGGGCCCGGTGCGGGTCGCCCCGGCCGTCCACGGCACCGCCGAGGTGGGCGACGAATCGCTGCTGCTGGCCGCCGAGGCGCCGGTCTGGGTGGCGGCCGACCGGGTGGCCGGGGCGCGGGCGGCGGTGGCGGCCGGCGCCGACGTCCTGGTCATGGACGACGGATTCCAGAACCCGTCGCCGCGCAAGGATCTGTCGCTGGTGGTGGTGGACGGCGGGGTCGGGTTCGGCAACGGCCTGGTGGCGCCGGCCGGGCCGCTCCGCGAGTCGGTGCGCCGGGGCCTGGCGCGGGCCGACGCGATCGTCCTGCTGGGTCCGGTCGCCGGGCCCGTCATGGCGCGGGTCGCTTCGGCCGCCGCCGGACGGCGGATCCTGCGCGCCGATCTCCGGCCGGCGGCGGAGGCGGCCGACCGTCTCGCCGGCCGCCGGGTGCTGGGCTTCGCCGGTATCGGCCGGCCGGCCAAGTTCTTCGAGACCCTGCGCGACCTGGGCGCCGACCTGGCGGGGACGCGGGCGTTCGCCGACCATCATCCCTACACCGGCCGGGACATCGACCGGATCGCGGCGGCGGCGGCGCAGCTGGACGCGCGGCCGGTGACCACGGCGAAGGACTGGGTGCGGGTGCCGGAAACCCGGCGCGCCGGCATCGAGGTCTTGACAGTGCGGGTCGATTGGGAGAACGAAACCGATCTCGACCCACTGCTGCGACCGGTGATCGACCCTCCATGACCCTCAAGCGGACCCTGTTCGACCGGCTCCTGGCCGGGGCCGCGGCGGCCGGCTGGCACGTCCTCCGCGCCCTGCCCATGGACCTGTCGTCGGCTCTCGGCGGGGCGGTGGCGCGCCGCATCGGGCCGTTGCTGCCGGTGCACCGGCGGGCCGCCGACAACCTGTCCCGGGCCCTCCCGGAGGCCAGCCCCGACGACCGCCGCGCCTGGCTGCGCGAGATGTGGGACAACCTGGGCCGCCTGGCCGGCGAGCATCCGCACCTGGACCACCTGGACGTCTACGGCGCCGCGTCGCGGGCGGCGCGGGTCGAGGTCATCGGGGCCGAGCACATCGACGCGGTGCGCGCCAGCGGCCGCCCGGGGCTGTTCTTTTCCGGCCACCTGGCCAACTGGGAGGTCATTTCCATCGCCGTGGCGCAGCGCGGGCTGGTCCTCGACCAGGTCTACCGGGCGGCCAACAACCGGCACATGGAGTGGCTGTACAGCCGCGGCCGGGCGCCGGTCGGCGGACGCCTCATCCCCAAGGGCCCGAAAGGGGCGCGGATGCTGCTCGGCTCGCTGCGCGAGGGGCGCAGCGTCGGCATGCTGGTCGACCAGAAAATGAACGACGGCATCGCGGTGCCGTTCTTCGGGCGCGACGCCATGACCGCCCCGGCCCTGGCCGAGCTGGCCCGCAAGTTCGATTGCCCGGTCATTCCCTCGCGCACCGAGCGTCTCGGCGGGGCGCGTTTCCGCTGCACCTTCCATCCGCCCCTGACGCCGCCCGCCGCCGCCGACCGGCAGGCCCAGGTCGCGGCGATGATGGCGCAGGTCAACCGCATCCTGGAAGCGTGGATCCGCGAGCGCCCCGGCCAGTGGCTCTGGGTCCACAACCGGTGGCCCAAGGCGCGAGAACGTTAGGAAATCGAAACGATGTGACCGCGGTCACCGACGGCGGGGCGATCGGGCGCTAGGAGCCTGCCCGAGTAATGTCTCCGGGGGTTTTGCTGTTCCTGATTTCATAGGGAAGAAACGGAGCCTCCGAGGGTCAGCGGGCCCTTGCCAGCTTCAGCATGTTGTGGACGGTGCACAGGATCGCCCATTCCGCCCTGGTTTTTTCGATACCGCGCAGCAGGAACTGTCTGAACCCTCTTGCCTGCTTATATCGGCCCCAGTTTTCTTGGACACGGAATTGAGCTAACCGAGTGTCCAAGGAGGACTCCCTTATGAATGAGATTTTTGAGAAGGATGTTGCTGTT
>JANQGL010000405.1 GCA_028277325.1 Magnetospira sp. | reverse complement strand
ACAAGGTGTTCGCGATCCAGGACCCGACCCTGCGGCGCAGCTTCCTGGAAACCTACGAGGCCCGGTTCTGGCCCCGCCGCGACACCTCCGGCAGACCCGGCCAAGATCGTCGCGTCGCAGTGTCCGTGCCGCCGGAAGCCCGCGCCCGGTTCGATGCCCGGCTGCGCGAGCAGCGCATCCTGCTCGGCCTGCTGCTGATCCGGCCCGACCTGTTTCCGCGGGTCGACGAGGACCTCGGCCGCCTCGCCTTCAAGGCCCCGGACGACGACGCCCTGCGGCACGATCTGGTGACCCGGCTCGGCCGCCACCCGGAAACCGCGCCGGACGACCTGGACGCCAACCTGCGGGCGGCCGGCCACGGCGCCGCGATCGACCGCATTCGGAACCTGACGGAAATCCGGGAGCTGCTCGACAAGGGCCTGGCGTCACCCGAGTCCGTCCCCGCGCGCGCCTTGCTGCATCGCTGGCAAGCGAGCCGCCGGGCGCTGGAGCGGCGCGCGGTGCGCGGCGACCTCGGCCCGCTGCCCGACGATTCCGCCGACGACGTCGAACTCTACCGGCGCCTGGAAATCACCCGCCACGTGCTGGCGGACGCGGACGACCCGGATTTCGTTCCGGGTGACGCCGAGGAGGACCTGGACGCCATGGCGAGGCGCGACGCGGAAAGGCTCCTCGCCGACCTGCCCAAGGACAAGGATTGACCGCGGGGACCGGCGTCGCGGCACCCGAACCCGGCGGGGCGAGGCCGCCGTTCGAGGCTCGTTTGCGCCGAGCGCCTCACGGCGAGGTTGACGTTCAAAGAAAAACCGCCTCATCCCGAGGCGTGAACGTCCCTCGACAGGCTCGGGATGAGGGTGAGCCTCGAAGGGGGAGGTGATCCCGAGGGGGTGACGGGGCCGAGACGGCGGACCCTCCGGACTCCCGCTCCTGAGCCCGTCGAAGGACGCGGGAATGGCGAGCGAATGGTTTTTCGAGGGTCCCCGAACGCGTGACTCCGCTGTACGCCCTTGTCGGCGCGCGAATTCACGCGTTCAAATGGATCGCCGAAACGATTCCAATTGAACGCGATTTGTCCCAAATCGTCTCACCCCCGGATTTCCGCCTTCGCGGGAATGGCGCCCGTCCTGTAGACTTCCCGCTCCCCGGCAACAGGGCTCGCGACCCGCGACCCGCGACCCGCTTTCAATAGAGCGTTCATGTCTTGGTACTGCGACTACGCGCCGGGCAACCCGGTGCACGAAGGCTATCACGACCGCGAATACGGCTTCCCGAAGACCGACGAACGGGACCTGTTCGAACTGCTGTGCCTGGAGATCATGCAGGCCGGCCTGAGCTGGGACCTGATCATGAAGCGCCGGGCCGGGATGCGCGCCGCCTTCGACGCGTTCCGGGTCGACCGGGTGGCCGCCTACGGGGAGACGGACCGGACGCGCCTGCTGGCCGACCCGCGGATCATCCGCAACCGTCTGAAAGTGAACGCCATCCTGCACAACGCCGGGATCGTTCGGTCGATGCGCGGCGAGTTCGGCGGCTTCGCCGGCTGGCTCGACGCCCATCACCCGCGCCGTCACGCCGAGTGGGTCAGGCTGTTCAAGAAAACCTTCCGGTTCACCGGCCCCGAGATCGTCAACGAGTTCCTGATGTGCACCGGCCACCTGCCGGGGGCGCACCGGGAGACCTGCCCGGTTCACGCCCGGACGCTCGCCGCCGGCGCCGCCTGGGCCGCCGTCGGGGCCGGGTTCTTCACGTCCGCCGATACGGCGACTGCGCCGTGAGCTCCGCCATCTGCCGGCGCACCGCCGCCCGCTCCTGCGCCAGGTAGCGGCCGATGGCGTCGCGGAACCTCTCGTCGGCCACCCAGTGGGCGGAGCGGGTGAGGTTGGGCAGGTAGCCGCGCTGGATCTTGTGCTGGCCCTGGGCGCCGGCCTCGACCCGGGCGAGGCCGTGGGCGATGGCATAGTCGATGGCGGCGTAGTAGCAGACCTCGAAGTGCAGGAACCTGACCTCGTCCAGGCAGCCCCAGTTGCGCCCGAACAGGGTGCCGCCGCCGCGCAGGTTGAGCGCCCCGGCCACCGGCGCGCCGTCGCGGAACGCCATCACCAGCACCACCCGGTCGCCCAGCCGTTCGCCGAGCAGGGAAAAGAACCGGCGGGGCAGATAGGCCGGCCCCCACTTCTTGTCGCTGGTCGCCAGATAGAACCGGTGGAAGGCGTCCCAGTGGTCGTCCGTAATCTCGCCGCCGCTCAGCGCGCGGACCCCGATGCCGGTCTCCGCCACCTCGCGGCGCTCCCTGCGGATCGCCTTGCGCTTGCGCGACGACAGGGCGCCGAGGAAGTCCTCGAACGCGCCGTAGCCCGGATTGTCCCAATGGTACTGGACGTCGATGCGTGCCTGGTAGCCGAGCGCGCGCAGGCGGTCCTGCTCGGCCTCGGTCAGGAAGTTCACGTGCACCGACGACAGGTCCCGGGTCCCGGCCAGCCGGACCAGACCGGCCGCCAGCAGGTCGGCGGTGTCGGCCGGGGCGCCGGGCCGGGTCAGCAGGCGGCGTCCGGTGACCGGGGTGAACGGCACCGCGCAGAGCAGCTTCGGGTAATAGGGCACCCCGGCCCGCCCGTAGGCGTCGGCCCACGCCCAGTCGAACACGTACTCCCCGCAGGAGTGGACCTTCAGGTAGGCCGGGGCGCAGCCGACCACCCGGCCGCCGGCGTCCTCGACCACCATGTGGCGGGGCAGCCAGCCGCTGTCCGGGGCCGCCGCGCCGCTGTCCTCCAGGGCCGACAGGAAGGCATGCGACAGGAACGGGTTGTCGGGTCCCGCACAGCCATCCCAGTCGGCGGCCGGGATGCCGCCGATGGCGCCGTGAACCTTGAGAACCGGGGCGTCGCTTCCGTCGGGCATGACTTTCAAGTGGGCACGGCGCAGCGCATTGCAAGGCAGGCCAAAAAAGGCGAGATTGCTGTGGGATCACCCTATTTCCGACAGGCGTTTCTCCAAACGACAGTTTCTGTGTTAGGTCTTTGTTCGTTCAGGGGGGTTTGATGTTCGAGTCTGGAATTCTCGGCGTGATTATCAGCCTTGTATTTGTCTATACGATCGTCAGCCTCATCGGCGCCGGCGTCACCGAGTTCATCGCCGACAAGTTCCTCTCGTTGCGCGCCGAAAACCTCCGACAGGCTCTGGAACACCTGCTGCGCGACGATCCGGTTCCCGAGGGCGCCGGCACGCCGCCGTCCACGGCCGCGAGGTTTCTGGGCAACGCCCTGTACCAGGGTCTGGGGAAACCGTCCCTGCAAGCCCCTGGCACCGACGCGGCCAAATCAGAGGCCACGCTTCCGGACAAGAGACACCTGCCGTCCTACCTGCCGCAACGGCGGTTCGCCATGGTCATCATGGACATGCTCATCCCCGGGGACGCCGCCGCCGCCGAGAAGGGGTATGGCGAACATTCGGTGTCCGATTTCGCCGCCGCGGCGAAACGCCTCCCGAAGGGTCCGGCGCGTGATGCCATCCTGGCCCACATCGCCCAGGCGGAAGGGGACTTGAACGCCCTGCGAGGCGGCCTGGAGAGCTGGTTCAACGAAACCATGGACCGCGCGTCCGGATGGTACAAGCGCAAGACCCGATCCATCGTCTTCGCCGCCTCCCTGGCGGTGGCGGTGGTGCTGAACGCCGACACTTTCATGATCGTCGAGCGCTTGAGCACCGACCGGACCCTTCTGGCCAAGACCGTGGAAAGCGCCCTGCTCCACGCCGAACACCCCCATCCGAACGCCGGCAAGGAGCCCGGCCTGGAGGCCTTGGTCAAGGAGGCCAAACAGGGCGCGCTCTTCGGATGGACGAGCGAGCGCAACGACCCACGCGCCTTTCCATGGCGCCAAGACAATCGAGTTTCGGCGTTTTTTACGAAGCTGAGCGGCCTGCTGGTCACCGCCCTTGCCGCCATGCTCGGCGCCCCGCTCTGGTTTGACATCCTCAACAAGCTGGTCAATCTGCGCGGCACCGGCCGGGCCGAGCAAACCCGGCGGCAGAAGCCCGAAGGGGAGAAAAGCTAGACGGACCTCGCCGCCGGCGGCCCCCCGGGTGACCGCGGGATAATAACCATGGAAGGGGGTCCGAGGATCGGCCGCACGCAGGCCCAGGCGGCCTCCACGGCGTCGCTGCGCGCGAACAGGGGTGGCCCGCCGATCGCCGGTCCCGCGTGCCGACTGGTGGGCGGTG
>JANQGL010000384.1 GCA_028277325.1 Magnetospira sp. | reverse complement strand
CGAGGCGTTCCAAGGCTGAGGGCGCAATCGAACGCCTCATGCCGGGCGCGCCGTGGCGGAACGGACGCCACGCCATAAGAGTGGCTGGGGCGGCAGGATTCGAACCTGCGATCACGGGATCAAAACCCGATGCCTTACCGCTTGGCTACGCCCCAAAAGCGCGTCGCGTTCGCTGCCATGTGCCGCGAGCGGGCGCGACCATAGCGGCTCGCTGCGCCTTGCCGCAAGCCCTATGCGGCGCTATAACCCGCGCACGGTCGGAGTGTAGCTCAGCCTGGTAGAGCACCGTCTTCGGGAGGCGGGGGCCGGTGGTTCGAATCCACTCACTCCGACCAGCATCGAAAGCCACCTGGATCGGCGTCCGGGTGGCTTTTTCGCGCTTTCGTGGGCAAGAGCCGACCGCCCCAAAAAAGGACGCGATGACCGACTCCCGCGCCTCCGCCTTCCGATTTGCCGTTCGGAGCCTCGCCGCGCTGATCGCGCTGGCCCCGGCGGCGGCCTGCGCGACCACCGGGGCCGGGACCGACGGCGCGCCGGCGTTGGACGGGTCCGCCCCGTTCGACGAGTCCGGGGGGATCGGCTACGAGGTCGCGTTCACGGGCACCGGGGAGGGCGACCTGGAAGACACCATGCGCGCCGCCTCCCTGCTGGTCGCCCTGGCCGAGCGCAAGCCGGCGTCGATGGTCGCCTTGCGCCGCCGCGCCGCCGAGGACGCCGAACGCATGGTCGAGGTGCTGCGCTCGCGGGGCTTCTACGCCGGCCGGGTGCGGGCCGGGGTGACCGGAGGACCCGACGATGCCGAGGTGACCCTGGACGTGGACCCGGGCCCGGTCTATCTGCTGGGCGACTACGCGGTGCGGTTCACCGACCCGGCGGCGACCGGGGCGCCGGACCTGATGCCGACCCTGAAGGAGATGGGGCTGCATATCGGCATGTTCGCCGAGGCGGATGCCATCGTCGCGGCGGAGCGCGTTTTCGAATCGCATTACCGGGAACACGGCTATCCGGCCGCCAGGGTGGGCCGGCGCACCGTGCGGGTCGACCACGCGCAGACCCTGGTCGAGGTGGAGATCGCCTTTTCGTCCGGCGCGCCGGCCACCTTCGGGGAGGTGTCCTTCGCCGGCCTGGAGAGCGTCGACGCGGCCTATCTGCGGCGCTTGATCCCGTGGTCGGCGGACGAACGTTTCGCGTCGAGCCGCCTCGAACGGTACCGGCGCCGCCTGCGCGAAACCGGGCTGTTCGCCTCGGTGCGGGCCGACGCGGGACGCCGGCCCGATCCGCGCGGCCGGGTCCCGGTGACGGTGACGGTTGCCGAGGCGCCGCAGCGGTCGATCGGCACCGGGGCCAACTATTCGACCTCCGAGGGTCCGGGCGGCAAGGTGTTCTGGGAGCACCGGAACCTCCACGGCGGCAACGAAACGCTGCGCCTGACCGCCGAGGGCAGCCTGATCGAACAGCGCCTGGAGGCCGAGTTCCGCAAGCCGGCCTACCTGCATGGCAACCAGAACCTGCTGGCGCTCGCCGAGGCGACGCGGGTCGACTCGGATGCCTACGAGGAACTGGGCCTCGGCCTGCGCGGCGGCCTCGAACGGCTGACCGGTCCCGATTGGCGGACCGGCGTGTTCGGCACCTTCGAGCTGTCGCGGATCACCGACTCCCAGGGGGAGCGGACCAGCAAGCTGTTCGGCCTGCCGGTGGAAATCGAACGCGACACCTCGGACGACCTTCTGAACCCCACCGAGGGCGGCCGGATCGGTCTCTACGCCACGCCCTATGCCGGGCACGCCGATCAGTCCCTGTTCTTCGGCGTGGTCGAGACCCGGGGCGCGGTCTACCGGAGACTGGGCGACGACGGCACCTTCGTCGCGGCGGCGCGCGGCCGGGTCGGCGGGATGCTGGGCGAGGACCGGCTGACCATCCCGGCCAACAAGCGGTTCTATGCCGGCGGCGGCGGCTCGGTGCGCGGCTACGAATACCAGGTGGTCGGGCCGCTGGACGGCGAAGGCGAGCCGGAAGGCGGGCGCTCGGTGCTGGAGGTGGGTGCGGAACTGCGCATCCGCCTGTTCGGGGATTTCGGCCTGGTGCCCTTCGTCGACGGCGGACAGACCTACGGCAACGCCTATCCCAACCTGACCGGCAAGCTGCAATGGGCGGCCGGGCTGGGGGTCCGCTACTACACGCCGATCGGGCCGCTGCGCCTGGACGTGGCGTTCCCGCTGAACGGACGCAAGAAGT
>JANQGL010000139.1 GCA_028277325.1 Magnetospira sp. | reverse complement strand
CCGGGCCAGCACTCGAACCGCCGCGCCAGGTCGTCCAGCCAGGCCTCGGCGACCCGCCGGGCACGGTCGGCGTCGTCCGCCGTCACCACCGCGAAGCGCACCGCGTCGCCGGCCCGGAGTTGGCCGATCCGGTCCAGGTCGGCGGCGATCACGGCGCCGATCTTGGCATAGCCGCCGAGCGTCTGGCAGTCGACCCCGAGGACGATCGGCCGACCGTCCCCCGGCACCTGGATGGCGCCCGGCATCAGGCCGTCGGACGGGATGTCCGGCCCCTTGTCCGGGCGGTGGGCGAGGCGCGGGCCGTCCAGACGGACGCCCATCCGGTCGGCCTCGGCGCCGACCGTGAACACCGCCTCGGCGAGGAGGGCCAGCGAATCGGGCGGGAAGTGGTCGTCCTGCGGTCCGGGCAGGACGCGGATCGGATCGCGCGGCGGGTCCGGCGGACGCGGCAGCAGCCGTTCGCCGCCGTCCAGGTCGGCGTCGCCGACCGGCAGCGCGTCGCCGGTCCTCAGCGGCCGCCCCCGATGGCCGCCGAATCCGGCCCGCAGGTCGGTGGACCGGCTGCCCATCACCGCCGGCACGTCGAGTCCGCCGGCCACGCCCAGGTAGCCCACCGCGAGGCCGGACGGCGTGCCGGCGTCCAGCGACTCGCCGGGCTCCAGGGTGACCGTGCGCCAGGCACCGACCGGCAGCCGCTCCACCCCGTCGGCGGTGCGCCGCGACAGCTCGGCCGGCCCGTCGTTGGCCACCGCCACCCGCAACGGCCGGTCGGCCGCCGTCACGGTCGGGCCGCGCAGCCGGAACTCCAGCCCCGCGGCGCCGTCCGGATTGCCCAGCAGGCGGTTGAGCAGGCGCAGGCGGAACGCATCGGCGGCGCCGGACAGCGGCACCCCGATGTGCCGGAATCCGCGCCGTCCCAGGTCCTGGACCGTGGTCAAGGCGCCCGGCGCGGCGATCTTCAGGCGTCCGGCCATGCGGCCTCGCGGTCCCGGAATTCGGTCGGGTCGAGGCGTCCGGACTCGGCCGCCGCCTTGAGATCCTCGTAGGCGGCGCGGTCGACGGCGACGAATCGCACCCTGTCGCCGGCCTCCAGGGTGTTGGGCACGGCGGCCCGCGAATCGAACAGCGGCACCGGGCAGCGGCCGATCAGGTTCCAGCCGCCGGGGCTGGGCCAGGGGTAGACGCAGCTCATGCCCATGGCGACGCCCACCGCGCCGGCGGCGACCCGGGTGTGCGGGGTCTCGCGGCGCGGCACCGCGAGCCTCGCGTCGAGCGGCCCCAGATACGGGAAGCCGGGCAGGAAGCCGAGCGCGAGGACGCGGAACCGGCAGGCCCGGTGAATGGCCGCCACGTCCTCGAAGGCCAGGCCGCCGCGCGCCGCGACCCGGTCGATGTCGGGCGCGAACTCGGCGTCATAGCAGACCGGCAGGACCCAGCGGCGGGACGGCGCCGGCGATTCGGGCGCGGCCTCGGCGAGGCCGGCCAGGCGGGCCGACAACCGGGCGCGATCGGCGGTCGCCGGGTCGAGGCACAGGGTGAGGGAGGCGAAACCGGACACCACGTCGGTGACCCCCGGCAGGCGCCCGGCCGTCAGGTCGTCGCGGAGCTTCCGGGCCAGACCGAGGATTCGCCGTCCGGTCGCCTCGTCGACCGGGTCGGCGGCGACCGCGAGCGTCAACGCGCTGTCGCCCAGCGGCGCGACGCGGGCCCCGAGGCCGGCGGTGGCGGTTCGATCCCGAGTCGGCGTCTGGTTTTGCGGCGCGTTGTCCATGGCCCAAACCTATGATCCGCGGGCCGCCGGTTCAACGCCGACGAGGACCGGGCGGCGGTGCGATCGCGCGTGCCGGACGGCGGACGGACCGGGCCTGGGACGTTATATCGACGCTTCTCGCGGCATTTCGTTTCGGGTATCCTCTGCCGAACGGGGCGGGAAACCGCGGCCGTGGGGGATTGCTCGTCGGGCAGCGGGAGTCCGGACGTGCGTATCGGATGCGCGGGCGGGGCCGAGGGTGCGGCCGGCCGAGACGGTCGGCGCGGGGGGCATTTATACAGGAGGGTAAGGTGAAATTTGCAGCCAAGCGGACATGGCCGGTGCGGCCGGATACCTGGGAGTACCAGGGCGAGGCGCCCGACGCGTCGGTCTTCGCCGAGCGATTCGCGTCCGACCGGCAACTCGCGCAGGGCACCGAGATGGTGGTGATCGAAAAGGAGGGCGAGGACAGCACCATCACCTTCCATAAGGTCATGGCGGTGTCGCCTTACAAGGTGGAAACCACCTCGACCCCGGGCGGCGCCGCGCGGCCGGCCCCGGCCGCCGCGCCAGGCCCCGAATCGGCCGCCGTGGCGCCCGAGGCCGCCACGCCGCAGAACACGGCGGCGCCGACTCCGCCGCCGGCCGAGGCGCCGCGCACGGCGGCGGACACGGCGTCCGACGACACGATGCCGACGACCTTTGTCACGCCGGCGATGAAGACCGGAATGTATATGATCAAGGTGCTCGCGATCGGCATGGCGATCGTTTTTATCGCGGCCTTTTTCATGTACTGAGGCGCTCCGCATGCGCGCCGCTTCGCACCCGAACGCCCGATGGACGGAAAAAAGACAAGGTGCGCCAGCGCTTCGGGCAACGGGCGGGACGGTCGAACGAACCTGTCGAATACCCATAGAAAAAGTGATTGACATCTACCGCTGTCAATCTAAACTGACATCGTGGAATCGCCCACAAAATCAGGGGATTGTTTCGCCTGGATTGTTCAGGAAAGCGCCTCAGGTCAGCGATTGCCGCCGAGTTCGTAAGCGCCGCGAGGGGTGAAAAGAGCGGCAACTCAAAACCGTACGGAGACTTTTATCATGAATGGACTTACCGAGAAGCAAGCCAGAGAGTTTCACGAGCAGTTCAAGACGAGCTATACGGCTTTCGTCGCTGCCTGTGTCGTCGCCCATGTGCTCGTTGCCGCCTGGAAGCCCTGGTTCTAAGCGCAGAAGGGACGAGATATGTTCGATAACGTGATCAAGTACAGCCCAAGCGAGCAGGACCACAGGTTCTGGCTTGTGGTGGATCCCGGGAAGTGGATCCTGCCGAGTCTGTTCGCGGTCGCTGTCGTCGCGCTGGTTATCCACGTCCAGTTCTTCCAGATGTGGGATACGGGTCCGTTCGGACCTGAGTTGACGCCAGTCGTCGAAGAGGTCGCTCCGGCCGCCGAGGAAGCGGCTCCGGCCGCCGAGGAAGCGGCTCCGGCCGCCGAGGAAGCGGCCCCGGCCGCCGAGGAAGCGGCCCCGGCCGCCGCCGCGGAGTAATTCGCGGTCGCTTTTTTCCTCGTCGGCTGGCGGGGACTGGTTTGCGTGGGTACAGCTTAAGGACCGATCCATTCTGGGACGTTGTACCGATGCAGTTTGTGGCGAGTTCCCCGTGAACTCTCCACGTATAGCGCCGCGGAGATTGGGAAGCGGCATCGTTTGAAACCTTGTTGGAGGGTACAAAAATGGCTGAAGCGCAGAGCCTGTCGGGCCTGACCGAGCAGCAGGCGAAAGAGTTCCACGAGCAGTTCAAGACCAGCTACACCGCTTTCGTCGCGGCCTGCGTCGTTGCGCACCTTCTGGTTGTCGCTTGGAAGCCGTGGTTCTAATTCACGGACGCCCGTAGCACAGATCACGCCTTAAAACGCTAGATTACGAGGATAGTACAATGGCTGAAGTTACCAAACCGCGTAACCCGGAAGACGATTGGAAGTTCTGGATGGTCGTGAATCCGTCGACCTGGATCATGCCGAGCCTGTTCGCCGTCCTGATCATCGTTCTGATGGTCCACTCCTATGTCGTTCCGCTGATGAAGCCGTTCGGCTAAGTCAAAACGATACGGATAAGGCTTTTGCCGTCGCGTCGTCCCGGCGCGACGGCAGGTCTACCGAAGAGGGCCAGGCGAAAGCCTGGTCCTCGTTTTTTTGCTCCCCGGCGCCGACCGCCCCGGTCATCTCCTGCTCCGGAACCGCCCGCAGGAAGGCCCGAACCGCCTCGCGGACAAAATCGCCGCCGGCCCCGTCCAGTCGCCGCCTTCCCGGCGCCGACGCCCTCACTGGTCATGCGCGCGCCCTGCCGCCAAAGCGATCCCGGCAATCACCCGGCATGCCATGACGTCCTTTCAGGTCCCGTCTTGCCGAACCTTCCGCACGCGACCCACCGAGTGGTCGGGGTGTGCGAAAAAACACACGCCACCAAACAGGTTTATGATATGGTCCGCCGAGCGTTCCGAGGCGGCGCGGTCGCGTCGCCGCACAAGCATCGACCCCTTCCCGAGGGCCCATGTACGAGAACTTCTACAAGCTTTCCGAAAAACCGTTCTCGATCCAGCCCGACCCCTCCTTCCTGTTCATGGGGCGCGAGCACACGCTGGCCTACCGGATGCTCGAATACGGGGTGATCAACCGGGCCGGCTTCGTCGTCGTCACCGGGGAGATCGGTTGCGGCAAGACGACCCTGCTGCGCAAGCTTCTGGACAATCTCGACGAGGACGTCCTGGTCGGCCTGATCAACAGCACCCATCAGGACGTCCACGAACTCCTGCAATGGGTGCTGTACGCCTTCGAGCTCGACTACAAGGGCAAGACCCGCCTCGAACTCTACGAGACGTTCCAGAACTTCCTGATCGAGGAATACGCCCGCGGGCGCCGCTGCATCCTCATCATCGACGAGGCGCAGAACATGGCGACCGACACCCTCGAAGAGTTGCGGATGCTGTCCAACATCAATGCCGACAAGGACATGCTCATCCAACTGATCCTGGTCGGGCAGCCGGAACTGCGGGCCCTTCTGAACCGGCCGGAGCTCTACCAGTTGGTGCAGCGGGTGTCGGTGGACTATCACCTCAAGCCCCTGACCAGCCTGGATACGGCGCGCTACATCCACCACCGGCTGGAGGTCGTGGGCCGCAACGACCCGCTGTTCACGCCCGAGGCCTGCGACCTGGTGCACCGGGCGACCGGCGGCGTGCCGCGCCTGATCAACATCCTGTGCGACACCGCCCTGGTCTACGCCTACGCGGACGAGAGGCCGATGGTCGACAAGGAGACGGTGCTCTACGTGTTCCAGGACATGGCCGAGTTCGAATCCCTGCACTTCAACCAGTTGCGGGAAACCATCTCGGGCATCGTGCGTGAGCACGCGCACCTCCTCGGCGAGTCCGGCTGACCAGAACCCCGCCGACCCGGGCCGTGGCCGGCATCGGCCGGCCACGGTCGTCGGTCGTGCGCCGCCTTACTGCTGCCGCGGTGCCGGGGCCGGCTCGCTCGCCGCCCCGGACGGCGTGGCGGGCAGGCCCTGGAGGGCCTCCTGGGCCGCCGCCATCTGATCGAACGGCGCCTCGGCGCCCAGCTCGATCGCCTTTTGCAGTTCGGCGCGGGCCGCCTCGATGCGTCCGGCCTTCATGTAGGCCATCCCGAGGTGATAGCGGAACACCGGCGCCCCGGGCATCCGCGTCGCCGCGGCGCGCAGGTTGCTGACCGCCGCATCGTAGTTCCCCAGACGGTACTCGATCCACCCCAGGGTATCCCGGAAGTGAGGAACCTCGGAGTCGCCGAACCGCGCCGCCCAGTCGCGCGCCTCGGCGAGCGCCGCCGGGTCGCTCGGACTGGCGTCGGAGATCAGGCTGGCCAGGTTGTTGGCCGCCACGTTGATTCTCGGATTGACATCGAGCAGCTTGCGATAGGTGGCGATCGCCCCGGACGTGTTGTCCTGGCGCTCCTGCAGGCTGGCCATCAGCAGCAGCAGCTCGACGCTCTCCGCGTTCGCCGACAGGCCCTCGCGCACAACCGCCTCGGCCTCCTCGAACTGGCCGGTCCGGACCAGCAAACCGGCCAGGTAGCGATATCCCGCATTGGCGTCCGGACGCAATTCGATGGCCTTGCGGTAATAGCCTGCCGCGTCCTCGGTACGGTCGCGCGCTTGCGCCAGTTGGCCTTTCAAGATCCAGGCGACGAGGTTGTCCGGGCTGCTCTCGATCACCGCGTCCAGGAACTTATCGGCGTCGTCCGGGCGATCCTGCCGCATATAGGCCTGCACCAGCGAGGCAATGGGCCGCGACGCGCCAGGCGCCAGCTCATGCGCGCGCCGGAACGATTCGATGCTCTCGTCGACCTTTTCCTGGCCG
Organism: Magnetospira sp.; assembly: GCA_028277325.1. Taxonomy (GTDB): domain Bacteria; phylum Pseudomonadota; class Alphaproteobacteria; order Rhodospirillales; family Magnetospiraceae; genus JANQGL01. Next base: position 4,415 of record JANQGL010000139.1, on the reverse strand, counting down.
GCCTGGGCGATGCCCATGATCTGCCGCACCGCGGCGTTCTCGCCACCGCGCGCGCGCAGATCCTCGGCCACCTGTTCGGCCCCCGCGTAATCGCGCAATCCCAGGCGCACCTGGGCCAGCATGCGGAGCGCCATCACGTTCCCGCTATCGCGCCCGAGGACTTTCTGCAGGATGTCCTCGGAATCGTCGAGTCGGCGGTTGGCGATCAGGAACCGGGCATACTCCAGACCCGGTCCCGCGGCGTTGTTGCTGACCCGGAAGGCCTGCACGTACTGATCCTCGGCCAGTTGCGGCGACCCGGCCCGCAGGTGGGCGCGCCCGAGAAGCATCAGGGCACGCACCGAATCCGGCGTGTCGCGCAACACCGTGCGCAGGTCGCCGACCGCCGCATCGGTGTTGCCGGCGTCGATTTCGATCGATCCGCGGATGATCAGCGCATCGCCATTGCGGGCGTCGTTGGCCAGCACCTCGTCGACCAGGGCCTGAGCGCCCGCCACGTCCTTGGCCGCGAGGCGCAGCCCGGCCAGCCGGTTGCGCGCCGTCAGGCCATGCGGCGTGGTTCCGCGCGCCCCGATCTCCTGGCGCAGGACGGTTTCGGCCTGATCGAGCTTGCCCGCCGCCACGTAGAGGTCGCTCAGCGCGAACTTGAGGTCGTTCATCTGCGGGAAGGCGACGATCATCGACTTGAGTTCCTGCTCCGCCGCCTCGAACCCGCGCACCGCGTGAACGAACCGCACCACGTCCATCTTGAGGTCCATGTCGTCCGGCTCGGCGGCCGCGATGTCGCGCAGGATCCGTTCGGCGCCGCCCTGGCGCTTGTTGGCGAAATAGAAACGGGCCAGGGATTTACGGACCGCATTGTTGTCCGGGAACAGCTCGACCATTCGCTTGAGCGTCGCCTCCTGCCCCCCGGAGTCCTCGAGCTCCGCGAGAATGCGCAGTTTCAGCAGGTAGAAGGCGATATTGCGTTCGTCCTTGGCGAGCCCGCGGTCCAGATAGGCCACCGCGCCGCGCAGATCGCCCTCCGTGTGGCTGTGCGAGGCCATGACCACCAGGGCGTCCATGTTGTCGGGCTCATGGGCCAGGACGTCCTCGGCCAGCTTGACGGCCCCGTCCCGATCATCCAGCTTGAACAGCACGGCGGCCCGGAACGCCTTGCCCGCCAGGTCGTCGGGCGCGATCTCCTGCACCTTGTTGCTGGTCTCCAGCGCCTTGTCCAACTGGCGGGCCGCCAGCAGCACCTTGCCAATCCGGATTTGGGCGTCGGCGCGGTTCGGGTCCAACTGGACGACGCGGTTCAAGTACTTGTAACTTTGCCGCCAGTTGCCGTTTTTCTCGGCGATCATCGCCAAGCCGTACCAGGCGTCGGCCAGGTCCTCGTTGATCTGAAGCGCGTTCCGGAATTCCAGCCGGGCGTCCGAGTAGTTGCCGTCCTCGAACAGGCTTTGCGCGTTCCTGAGGTATTCCTGGGCCTTCTCCTCGGGGGGCGTACATGCCGCAAGAAGCGCCAGTCCGCAGGCGACCACTCCGGCAGCGATCAGGTTTCTGGGACGGAATTTCGATTTCTCGGTCATGTCTTCCTCGGATGTTGGTCGCCTCGGGCGTAGCTATTGCGGGACGTACTGCGGGACAAGCGGCATCACACGGGTCATGAATTCGCGCAACAGGCGGTCCGCCGCCGCATCCCCGTCTTCCCCGTGGATCGGGGTGGTCAATCGCACCAACGCGCCATCGGTCCGGTTGCGCAGGATCGAATCGCGGAACAGGTACCATTTCATCCAGTATTCGTTGGTGATTCGCCGGCCCCGCTGCTCGAACCAGTAATAGACCAGTTGCCGGCGGTCGCGCCGCTCGACCACCACGCGGTTGACCGGCACCGGCGCCTGAAGTCCCTCGACGGGAACCTCGACCCGCTGCAGGTCGGTGATCAACCAGCCGCCGCCGGGAATGCACACGCGCGGCGAGTGCGGCGACGCGCCCTTGCGCTGCGACTCGTAGTAAGCGATGTAGAAATTGACGAATTCGCCCGGCGGGCGGCGGTAGTCGGCGAGCAGGTATTCGTCCACCTTCAGCACCTGCTCCACCTGTTCATCGAGGGCGCGTTCGCGGGCCGTCCAGTCGTCCACCTGGAGCGGGAACGTGGTCAGGTGCGCATGCTCGGGCACCGCCTCCTGGCGCTCCGAAACCAACGTGCCGCCAATCCCGGCCAGCACGATGATCGCCATGGACGCGAACAGCGGAAGGGTGGCCACCGGCCGGCGTCCCCGGCCATCCGGCTGGATTTCGGGAACGCCCACCGATTCCATGAACGCCTTCGAGCCGTTCAGGCGGTCGAACAGCCAAATGATCCCGGCGAGGATGAGCAGGCAGGCGATGAAGATCAGCCAGCCCTCGAAGTAGTGGAGGAAACCCTCCGCCGCCTCGGATCCGTTCTCGCGCACCAGGATGCCGACCAGGGCGATCCGCAGGCTGTTCATGAACACGGTGATCGGAATCGTCGCCAGGAAGACCACGGCCCGCTGCCAGATCGGCGCCCTGAAGATATAGGCGGCGAGGAAGCCGAGGCTGAGGAAGGGATACAGGTACCTCAGGCCGCTGCAGGCCTCGACCACCTGCAGCTTGTAGTCCCCGAGGTCGATGACGTTGCCTTCCAGATAGACCGCGATGTCGACCAGCCGCAGCATGTACACGCCAAACTCGGACGACAGCAACTGAAGGCGCCAGGACAGCTGCGAATCGATGAAGTAGGGCAGCGGAATCATGAACAGCAGGAAGGCGAGCGGAATCGCCGTCACCCGGATCAGCCGCCACCCGCCGAGAACCAGCACGAAACCGAGAAGCGCCAGCAAGAAGCCCAGCTGGATCAGCAGGTAGAGCGCCGTGACTTCGCCGACCAAAAGGGAAACGGCGGAGATCAGGATGGCCGCGACACCGAGCCAGGACGGCGCGCCGAAGCCATCGAGAAGGGCCTCCCGGCGCTGCCACAGCATCCATCCGGTGACCAGCGGAATGAAATAGCCGTGCGAGTATTCTTCCTGTTTGTTCCACCTCTCGAAAAGGTTCTCGAGTCCGCCCCAGTAAGCGAAGATCAACAGCAAAAGTCCCCCGCCGATCCAGATGACGAGGGATTGCGAAGGGCCCTGACTTACCGAAACGCTCTCACGCATGCCGACCTGCTTTTCCCGCTGCTTGGGCGTTTGTGGTTTGGCCCCGCGCCACCAATACCTTAGCTCAGGCACGTCGCCACAACCAACCCATGTTAATCGTTCCCGCGAAAAAACCAATATTCCATGTGGTCTTTTCGTGATTTAACGAGACCGTACTGGTTGGCGCGGAGCTTAGCATCGCCCAGCACGTCCGTAAACGATCCGTCACCCGCGGTTGATGCGGGTTCCCGGCGCCCGATCCGGAGGCGCGAGGCCTCTTCCGGATGCCTTACGAATGTGACGAAAATGTGCGCGCCGGGACATCGTCGACCGCCGCCGGTAAAATGGCATTGACGTTGCAATTGGCGGCCACCTGTGAGACACCACCGGCGAAAGCGCCGCCGGGGAAGCGCCGCCAAGGGGGCACCGAACATGGCCGAGAGCGCCGCGCCAGACACCACGCCCCGACTCGAGGTGATCGGCCTCACCAAGCGATTCCCCGGTTGCCTGGCCAACGACCGCGTGGACCTCGCCGTCGCACCCGGCGAGATCCACGCCCTGCTGGGCGAGAACGGGGCCGGCAAGAGCACTCTGGTGAAGTCGGTCTACGGTATTCAAAAACCGGATTCGGGACGCATCCTGTGGCGCGGCCGGCCGATCGCGCCGGCCTCGCCGCGCGGCGCCCGCGACATCGGCATCGCGATGGTGTTCCAGCACTTCTCTCTGTTCGAGGCGCTGACGGTGCGGGACAACGTGGCGCTGGCCCTGCCGGCCGCGGCGGCGCGCCTGGGCGGCGGCCTGCGCGACCGCATCCGCGCGGTCTCGGAGGCCTACGGCCTGCCGCTCGATCCGGACCGCCGGGTGGCCGATTTGTCGGCCGGCGAACGGCAGCGAATCGAGATCGTGCGTTGCCTGCTTCAGGATCCGAAGCTGCTGATCATGGACGAGCCGACCGCCGTTCTCACGCCCCAGGAAGCGGACCGCCTGTTCGAGACCCTGCGCCGGCTGGCCTCGGAAGGCGTGTCGATCCTTTACATCTCGCATCGCCTGGAGGAAATCCGCGCCTTGTGCCACCGGGCCACCATCCTGCGCGGCGGGCGCGTGGCGGCGATTTGCGATCCGGCGCGCGAGACGGCGCGCTCGCTGGCCGAAAAGATGATGGGCGAATCCTCCGTCCTGCCGCGCTGGACGGCCGCGCCGGCCCTCGGCGCACCGCGCCTGCGGGTCAACGCCCCGCCCCTGCCGCCGGAAGACCGGCGCGGGGTGGCG
>JANQGL010000198.1 GCA_028277325.1 Magnetospira sp. | reverse complement strand
CGTCGGCCGGCGTCTCCGCCGCGTCGGCGTCCTCGGTCGGTGAGTCGCCGGCCTCCCCGTCAGGCAGGTCGTCGTGCTCGGGTGCTTCGGTCGCGGTGGCGTCGTCACCCGTCTCGCCGGCCGCCTCCTCGGTCCGCCGTCGCCGCCGGCCGCCCCGCTTGCCGCGTCGCCGCCGTTTGCGCGGCGCGCCATCCTCGCCGTTGGCCTCGTCCTCGGTCTCGGCGTCCTGGTCGGCCGCCTCGGGCTCCTCCTCGGTCTCGGCCGCGTCCTGCATCTCCTGGGATTCGGCCGCTTCGTCGGTGCCGTCCGCCTTCTTGCGCCGCCGCCGCCGCCGCTTGCGCCGCCGCCCGCCGTCTTCGTCGGTCTCCCCGGTGTCGGCCTCTCCGGTGTCGGCGTCGGTGTCGATCTCCGGCAACGCCACCGCCGGCCGGGCGGCGAGTTCCTCGGCCGTCTTGCCGCGCAGGCGCTCGATCCTGTGATCGGGCGGCACCAGAACGTCGTCGCCGTGCAGCAGGACGCTGAATCCGTAGCGCGTCTCGATGTCGGCCAGGGCCTGGCGCTTCTGGTTCAGGATGTAGAGGGCCACCGAGGTGGCCAGATGCACCGCGATCTCCGCCGCGCGGCCGCGCAGCCCTTCCTCCTCGACGGCCCGCAACACGTGCAGCGCGGTCGATTCGATGGACCGGATGACGCCGGTGCCGCCGCAATGCGGACACGACCCGAAGCTGGTCTCGATGAGGCTCGGGCGCAGCCGCTGGCGCGACAGTTCGAGCAGCCCGAACGGGCTGATGCGGCCGATCTGGATGCGCGCCCGGTCGACCCGCATGGCCTCCTTGACCCGCCGCTCGACCGCCGTCTGGTAGCGCGCCGTCTCCATGTCGATGAAGTCGATGACGATCAGGCCGGCCAGGTCGCGCAGGCGCAACTGCCGCGCGATCTCGTCCGCCGCCTCCAGGTTGGTGCGGTAGGCCGTCTCCTCGATGTTGCGCTCCCGGGTCGACCGCCCCGAGTTGACGTCGATCGACACCAGCGCCTCGGTCGGGTTGATGACGACGTAGCCGCCCGACTTGAGCTGCACCTCCGGGCTGTGCATGGCGTCGAGCTGGCTTTCCACCCGAAAGCGGTGGAACAGCGGCACCGTCGGGTCGCGATAGGGCTGCACCTTCTTGGCGTGCGACGGGATCAGCATCTTCATGAAGTCCTTGGCGGTCCGATAGCCGTCGTCGCCCTCGACCACCACCTCCTCGATGTCCTTGTCGTAGAGGTCGCGAATCGCCCGCTTGATGAGGTTGGCCTCCTCGTAGATCAGGCAGGGGGCGGTGGACTCCAGGGTCTGCTGGCGGATGGTGTCCCACTGGCGCAGCAGGTAGTCGTAGTCGCGGCGGATCTCGGCCTTCGAGCGCTGGGCGCCGGCGGTGCGCACGATGACCGCCATCCCTTCCGGGATCTCCATGTCGGAGAGGACCGATTTCAGCCGCTTGCGGTCGGCCGTGCTGGCGATCTTGCGCGAGATGCCGCCGGCCTTGGTGGTGTTGGGCATCAGCACGCAGTAGCGGCCGGCCAGCGACAGGTAGGTGGTGAGCGCCGCGCCCTTGTTGCCGCGCTCCTCCTTGACCACCTGGATGAGCAGGATCTGGCGGCGTTTGATGACTTCCTGGATCTTGTAGTGGCGGTAGGACCGGTAGGGGCGCCGTGCCTCGGCCTCCTCGGCCGCGTCGTCGCCGCCCAGTTCCTCGACCACGTCGCCGTCGGCCTCGGCGTCCTCGGTCTCGTGGTCGGTCTCGTCGTGCGGGTCCTCGGCCTCCTCGCCGTTGTCGGCCTCCTCGCCGTTGTCGGCCATCAGGGCCTCGCGGTCGGCGACCGGAATCTGGTAGTAGTCGGGGTGGATTTCGCTGAATGCCAGGAAGCCGTGGCGGTTGCCGCCGTATTCGACGAAGGCGGCCTGCAGGGACGGTTCGACCCGCGTGACCTTGGCCAGGTAGATGTTGCCCTTGAGCTGCTTGCGGGAGGCGACCCCGACGTCAAAGTCTTCCAGGCGGTTTCCGGAAACCACCACGACCCGGGTCTCCTCCGGGTGGGTGGCGTCGATCAGCATT
>JANQGL010000173.1 GCA_028277325.1 Magnetospira sp. | reverse complement strand
CCGCCGCCCTGCTGCATGGTCAGGGCGGCCTCGCGCAACGCCTCGAAGATGCCCGACATGTCGTCCGGGATCGTGCCCATCACGAAGCAGTTGAACAGGGTCACCCGGCGCGCCGAGCCGGCCCCGGCGAGGATGCGGCCGGCCGGCAGGAACCGGAAATCCTCCAGCACCCGGCGGAATTCGGTCGCCCATCGCGCGGACTCCGTCTCCACCCCGGCCACCGCCTCGGCGACCCGGGTCCAGGAGTCGGCGATGGTTTTGTCCACAGGCTGCCCGGCGACGTCGCGCAATCGGTATTTCATGTCCCAGATTTGCCGGGAGATCGGGGAAAGGAAATCGGGTTCGGTCATGGCGGCCAGTCGGTTGCGGCGGACGTCGGGGCGGCGGATTGCCTGCAATTTCACGAAAACATCAAATAAACAGGCTCGTTTGCGGCCCTTGACAGGGTCACGCTACGCCGAGGGTGCGGAGGAATCAAGGGAGTGTTCTCCTATTGTTTCCGGTTGCGCTTGTCCCGATCCCGGGTTTTGCGCAACCCCTTGCGGCGATTGACCTCGGATCAACCGTCCCCGCGTTTCACAGCGCGACCGGCGGAACCGTCCACCATGTTATCCACAGGGCGCCCGGTCAGACGCGCGGTCGCCGATTCGATGCGCGATTCCAGTTCGGCCATGAAATCGCGGCGGCTCAGGCCGCGCGGCATCGGCGGCAGGATGTCCATGACGATGGTGCCCGGCCGCTTGATCACCGAATGGCGGGCCCAGAACAGCCCGGAGTTGATGGCCACCGGGATGACCGGCACGTCGCAGGCCGTGGCGACGGCGGCGACCCCGGGATGGTAGGGCCGGCGGGTGCCCGGCGCGGTGCGGGTGCCCTCCGGGAAGATGATCACCTGCCGCCCGGCGTCGAGCGCCGCCCCGGCGTCGCGCACCATGCCCTTCAGGGCCGCGGCGCCGGCCGCGCGGTCGACGCCGATCATTTCCGCCTTGCGGGCGTAGGCGCCCCAGACCGGCAACCGCATCAGCTCGATCTTCATCACGTAGATGGGATCGTCGAGCAGCAGATAGAACGCGAAGGTGTCCCAGGCCGACTGGTGCTTGGCGGCGATCAGGCAGGCGCCGTCGGGCAGGTTGTCGCGCCCGCGCACCTCGAACCGGATGCCGACCAGGCGCCGCATCACCCAGCGCAGGCCGCGGGTCCAGGCGCGCACGAAGCTCTGGATGGCGGTGCGGGGGAACGGCAGGGCCGCGGCCATGGCCGCCATCATGACCATTTGGCCGCCGATGAAGAAGACGTTGAACAGCAGGGAGCGGATCAGGGTCATGGGGTGGCGTCGGCGGTGGTGTCCAGGAAGTCGGCCAACAGGAGGCGCAGGCGGGCCAGCAGGTACTTGGTGTACTCGCCGATGATCAGGCGGCTCGATCCGGGCCAGCGCCACCAGTCGTCGGTCTTGACGCGCGACGAGAACACGGGATGCGGGATCAGGGTCGCGTCGGGCATCGCGTGACGGAACTCCAGCATGGTGCGCGGCATGTGGTAGTCGGCGGTCACGACGCGCAGCGACGCCAACCCCTGGCGGTGCGCCCAGGCCGCCGTCTCGGCGGCATTGCCCAGGGTGTCGCGTGCGCCGTGGCCGATCTCGACGCAGCACGACAGGGCGTCGGGGTCGTGGGTCGACAGATTGATGAGCTGGCGCACGTCCACTCCCTGATAGACGCCGGAGACGAACATCCGCGTGGCGTGACCGTCGTTCAGCAGGTCGAGCCCGGCGTCCAGGCGCCCCTTGCCGCCGGTCAGGACGACGATGGCGTCGGTCGGCGTGATCGGATCGGCGACCGTTTTCGGCACCAGGTCATCGAACCGGATCAGGCCCCAGGTCCAGGGAATCAGAAGCAGAAGCGCGACCAGACCCAGATTGCGCAGGCGATGGCGGGCCTTCCGATAATGGATCGGCTTGTGCATCGGACCCCCCCTAGTGTGGTGGATTCGAGGTTCGCGACATAATTCGGGGTCGATTCCATGGCGAATTTCGATTCCGAAACCACACTAGTGCACCGACTCCGACAAAAGGTGCACCTTTTGTCGGCCCGGCGCCCTAGCCAAGCATTTGTTTGTGCGGCGATTCACCAAACGAATGTCGACCTTCGCCCGAATCTTTCGTTTGGATCGCTGCACTAG
>JANQGL010000107.1 GCA_028277325.1 Magnetospira sp. | reverse complement strand
GCCTTGCCGTCGGCCGTGGCGATTCCGGCCATCGCAGTCTGCTGCATCTCGCCGGTCAGGGCGGCGGCCTCGGTGCCGACGGTGTTCGGCGTGTCGGCGGTGGCGACGCCCTCGGTCGCCGCGGCCTCGCCGTCGGACGCCGCCGACCGCGCCGTGCCGTCGCCGTCCTGGCGGGCGTCGTCGGCCGCCGGCGAGTCGGCGCGGCCGGTGTCCCGGCGGCCGGCGTCGTCGCCCTGCGCGGCGTCGTCGCGCCCGTCGTCGCGATCCGTCGCGTCGGCCCGTTGACCGCCGTCGTTGTCGGTTCGCCGGGTCTCGATCTCGCCGTCGCCGCGGTCGTCGTCGGTCGACCGGCCACGGTCGGTGGGGGACTCGTCGCGCGACGGGTCGTCGCGGCGCGGCGCCTCGTCGGTCGCGTAGGACGTCTCGGTCGGCACGATGACGGAATGGTCCATCATGTCGATGGTCCCGCCGGTCATCCTGCCGGTCAGGGACGACAGCAGGGTCGCGAACACGTTGGCGCCGGCGGTCGCGGGTTTCGCGGTCTGGGGCGCCGCCGGGGTCGACGTCGTCGTGGGGTCGATGTATCGGGCGTCGTAGCTGACAACGGTCATGGCGATCAATCCGGATGCAAGATGTCCCGGAACCCTGCCAGCAAGTGCCGTGCCAGCGACGCGGGAAGGTCGAACGGATTGAATCAAAGAGCTAATTTCGAAACCCGAACGGGCGTCCGGCGGGCGGGAGGGCAATCGGTGCCCGGTGGCTGGCAATTTCTGCCGGTCCCCGCAAGGTTCGGGCGCCGCGACGGGGGATCGCGGCGCCCGGGGGACGCGGAGGGAGGGGGCGGACGGATGGGAGCGCCGTGGCGCGTCCGGTCAGGCCTTCCAGAACGGCTTCGCGGCTTCGTAGTCGGCCTCGGCACGGGTCAGGCCGATGTCGGCCAGCATGTGGTCGTCGAGGGCGCGCAGTTCGCGCCGGCCGTCGAGCCGGGTTTTCCAAAGCCGCAGCTTGTTCAGGACCTTCGCCAGCAGTCCGCGGTGGCGGCGGGGTGCCGCCGGAGCGGTCTTGAAGGCAACCACGTTGGTGCAGGTCGTCGCGGTCATTTTTCTTATCCTTTCCAGGGCCCCGCGCGGGGGCCGTTCATTTCACTTTCATGACAAATATCGCGCGCTTTGCTTGAGCTGACAAACGAGTCTTTTTTGCCTATAGATTTAGGAAATCTAATCCTGGGGATGGGTCCATGGGACGACGCCTGCCGCCCCTGAACGGTCTGCGCGCCTTCGAGGCGGCGGCGCGCCGCGGCGGGTTCGCCCGTGCCGCGGCGGAGCTCGGGGTCACGCCGGCGGCGGTGAGCCATCAGGTCAAGGGCCTGGAGGAGGGCCTCGGCGTGACGTTGTTCGAGCGGCACGCGCGCGGCCTGGAATTGACTCCGGCCGGTGCCGCCTACGCGGCCGAGCTGACCGGGGCGTTCAACCATCTGGCGCGCGCCCAGGCGGCGTTGCGCAAGCGGGAGCTGTCGGGCACCCTGACGGTCAGCACCCTGCCGTCGCTCGCCACCCTGTGGCTGGTGCCGCGCCTCGCCGATTTCCGGACCCGCTATCCCGAGATCGACCTGCGCCTGTTGTCCGAAACCCATCTCACGGACTGGGAAACCTGCAACGTGGACGTGGCGATTCGCTACGGGCGCGGCCACTATCCGGACCTGAAGGTACGGCGGCTGTTCGGCGAGACGGTGTCGCCGGTGTGCGGCCCCAGCCTCCTGAGCGGCGATCCGCCCCTGCGCGCCTGGACGGACTTGACCCGCCACACGCTGTTGCACGACTGGGAGGCATTGGAGGAAGAGCCGAGTATCACCTGGGGGCCATGGCTGCGCGACCACGGGTTGGACGAGTCGGCGATGATGCACGGCCTGTTCTTCAACGACAGCACGGCGATCATCCAGGCGGCGCGGCATGGCGTCGGGGTGGCGGTCGGCCGCTCGCGGCTGGTCGCCCAGCATTTGATCGACGGCCGCCTGGTGCGTCCGTTCGAGGTTTCGCGACCGGCCGAATTCGCCTACTACCTGGTGGCGCCGGAGGATCGGGCCGGCGATCCCAAGGTGGCGGTCCTGGCGGAATGGCTGCTGGAGCAGGGCCAGGAGCCGGAACCCTGGGAGGCGGCGCCGGGGCCGTGGTCCGGCGGCGGCGACTCCTGATCCCCGGCGGGTCCCGGACGGCGTCGCGCCGGGTCCCGAACCGCCGATTTCCGATCGGCGTTTCTCCAATCGATCCGGCGCCATACGGCGGCATTTCGCTGGCGCCACGCTCAAGCGCTTTGAACCGGTCGGGGACTCCTGCTATGAGGAGCCTTGATCCCGCCAACAAGGAAGTCCCGCCATGGCGCGTCGCAGGCAGATTTACGAGGGCAAGGCGAAGGTGCTGTTCGAGGGTCCGGAACCGGGCACCCTGGTGCAGTACTTCAAGGACGACGCCACCGCCTTCAACAACAAGAAGAAGGGCACCATCACCGGCAAGGGGGTGCTGAACAACCGCATTTCCGAGTTCCTGATGCTGCGCCTCGGCGAGATGGGCATCCCGACCCATTTCATCCGCCGCCTCAACATGCGCGAACAGCTCATCCGCCAGGTGGAGATCATCCCGGTCGAGGTGGTGGTGCGCAACGTGGCGGCCGGGTCGCTGAGCCAGCGGCTGGGCATTCCCGAGGGCTCCGCGCTGCCGCGCTCGATCGTCGAGTACTGCTACAAGAACGACGAGTTGAACGATCCGCTGGTGGCCGAGGAGCACGTCACCGCGTTCGGCTGGGCGACGCCGCAGGAGCTGGACGAGATCCTGTCCCTGTCGTTGCGCATCAACGACTATTTGTCGGGCCTGTTCTATGGCACCGGGCTGCGGCTGGTCGACTACAAGCTGGAGTTCGGGCGGCTGTGGGAGAACGATCAGATGCGGATCGTCCTGGCCGACGAGATCAGCCCCGACTCGTGCCGGCTGTGGGACGTCGAGACCAACGAGAAACTGGACAAGGACCGCTTCCGGCGCGACCTGGGCTCGGTCGAGGAAGCCTACCAGGAGGTGGCCCGCCGGCTCGGCATCCTGCCGGAAAGCGGCCCCAACGACGTGCCGGGTTCCGAGACCCTGCAGTAGACTTGATGCCCGAGGAGGCTCCGCCATGCGCGCCAAGGTCACCGTGATGCTGAAGACCGGGGTTCTCGACCCGCAGGGCAAGGCGATCGCCGCCGCCCTGAACACCCTCGGGTTCGCCGGGGTCGGCGGGGCGCGCCAGGGCAAGGTGATCGAACTGGACCTGGCGGAGGCCGACCCCGACAAGGCGCATGCCGAGGTCGACGAGATGTGCCGCCGGTTGCTCGCCAACACGGTGATCGAATCCTACGCCATCGAACTGGAGTGATCCGGTGCGCGCCGCCGTCATCGTCTTCCCCGGATCGAACTGCGACCGCGACATGCGGGTCGCCCTGCGCCAGGCCACCGGCCGCGATCCGCACATGGTCTGGCACCGCGACACCGACCTGCCGGACGTCGACCTGATCGCCCTGCCGGGCGGCTTTTCCTACGGCGACTACCTGCGGTGCGGGGCGATGGCGTCGCATTCGCCGGTCATGGCCGAGGTCAAGCGGGCGGCCGAGCGCGGGGTGCACGTGCTGGGGGTCTGCAACGGCTTCCAGGTCCTGACCGAGGCGGGGCTGCTGCCCGGCGTCCTGATGCGCAACCGCGACCTCCGGTTCGTCTGCCGCGACGTCTGGCTGCTGGTCGAGAACGCCGAAACGGCGTTCACCGACGGCTACGAGGCCGGCGAGGTGATCCGCATCCCGGTGGCCCATCACGACGGCAATTACTTCGCCGACGAACTCACCCTGCGGCGGCTGGAGGATCGGGGGCGGATCGTCTTCCGCTATTGTTCCGAGATGGGAGCGGTGGCGCCGGAGGATAACCCCAATGGCAGTTGCCAGCACATTGCCGGCATCGTCAACGAGAAGGGCAACGTGCTCGGCATGATGCCGCACCCGGAGCGGCTGGCCGATCCGCTCCTGGGCGGCGCCGACGGGACGCCGATGTTCGCCGGGCTGGCGAAGATCCTGGGCGGTTGACGGGGCGTCCGGACGCCGACCAAACGTGTCGGGCGCACGGATTGGGTGTTTCAGGTTCTTCAAGAATCCGTTATATTCTGCTAACCAAAAGAATACCGTTTTTTTTGAACGCTGTCGAACGATCTCGTGGTGTTGGCGGGTGCGTGGGACGGATGATGGGCGACCAAAACAATCGGCGGGCATCGGAGGAACTTGACCTTCATGCGGAGGAGATCGCGCGGGCGGCGTGCGAGCGGCTCTTCGACAAGGCCGAGGAAACCGTCGATGTCTATGGCGAGAGGGGGCGTTCCCGTTTCCTCGGGGGCGCCAGGACGCATATCGCGTTTCTGTCGGACGCCGTCGCCGTCGGCCACCCCGAACTGTTCGTCGATTACGCCCGTTGGAGCTACGCGACGCTTGTCCATCACGGCTTCACCGGCGCGTTCGTGGACGGCCTGCACAGCCTTATTTCCGATGTGGTGTCCGAGGTGCTGCCGCCGTCGGTTTCCGGTGACCCCGTCAGCTATTTGACGCGGGCCCTGGAGTGCATCCGCGAGATGCCGTCCGGGATGCCGGACCTGCCCTCCTTCATGGATGAGACGTCGCCCTTGAGTCCGGTCGCCCACAGGTACCTGGACGCGCTCGTCGCCGCGGACCGCGACCGGGCGGTCAATTCGGTGGTCGAGGCCGTGTCGGACGGCGCGGCGCTGCACGACGTCTACGCCGAGGTGATTCAACGCTCGCAACGGGAGTTGGGCCGGAAATGGCAGTTGGGCGAGATCTCCGTCGCGCAGGAGCATTTCGGAAGCGCCGTGACGCAGGTCGCGCTGTCGCAACTCTATCCGTTCGTCCGCGATACGCGGCGCGAAAAAGAACGAAACCAGAGCATTATCGTGGCTGCCTGTGCGAACGAACTGCATGAAATCGGGACTCGAATCGTCGCCGACAACCTGGAGGCCGATGGCTGGGATGTGACCTATCTGGGCGGCAACCAGCCATCGCAAGGGCTCGTCGAACTGGCCCGGCGAAAGCAGGCGCGGGTCGTGGCGTTGTCGGTGACGGTCAGCTGCAATCTCCGAAGCCTGGAGGGCATGGTTCAGCATATCCGCGAGAACAGCGACGCGCGGGTGATGGTCGGCGGCTACCCGTTCCAGGTCGCCGAGGGACTTTGGCGGGAGGTCGGTGCCGATGCCTGCGGGACCGACGCGTCGGATGCCGTGCGGGTCGCGCAAACCATTGCATGAGGGATGAGGTTTTGGGAAACCCTATCGACGGGCGCGGAGATCAAGCGAGGACGCCTCTCATCGGCTGCGACGACGAACAGCAGGAATTCTATGAGAAGTTCTCCTTGCTGACCAACGAACTGGCGACCGCAAACCGGGAACTCGCCAAGAAGAACGACGAAATCCAATGCCTGAACGATAAATTTCAGCTGTTCAGCGACGCCGTCGAGCGCAGCAACGAGGCGATCGTTTTCACGGATCCAGACGAGACCATCATCTTCGTCAACGGCGCGTTCTCGCAGATCACGGGATACAGCGCCGAAGACGTCATCGGTCGAACGCCCCGGATTCTCTCCTCCGGTCACCATGACAAGGAATTCTACAGGAGAATGTGGGAGAGCCTGAGCGAGAATGGATTCTGGCATGGCGAGATCGTTAACAGGAGAAAGAATGGAGATACCTTCCCCGAATTTCTCACGATCAACACCATAACCAATCGGGACGGGAGGGTCTCGCACTATGCGGGGTTCTTCTCCGATGCGACGACGCATAAAGTTCAGGAAGCGCAATTGCGAAAGATCAACTCGGAGCTCGAACAGTTCGCCTATGTGACGTCTCACGACCTGCGCGAGCCCCTTCGCATGATCAGCAGCTATATCGGCCTCATCGAACGCGATGGGAAGCACCTGTTCGACAAGAGGATGATGGACTACTTCGGGTTCGTTCGGAGCGGTGCGGAGCGCATGGATCGCTTGATCCTGGATGTTCTCGCCTTTTCGAGGGTCGGCCGATACGAAATGGCGCGCACCCGGATAGACTTGCCGGCGTTGATCGAGCGGGTGACCGCGCAGTTGAGAGGGACGCTGGACGGCTGCGGAGGGCGCATTGCCGTCGTCGGCGAGTTGCCGCCGGTGTACGGGGTCGAGTCCGAGGTCGAACGGCTGTTCGTAAACGTGCTGTCCAACGCCCTTAAGTACTGCGATCAGGGCCGCCCGCCGCGCATCATCCTCTCGGGCAAGGTCGACCGCGAGATGGGCGTATACGCCGTCGCCGACAACGGGATCGGGATCGAGGGACAGTTTCTGGACCGCATCTTCCGGATGTTCCAGCGCCTGCACGCCCGGGAAGCCTTCGGCGGCGGAACCGGGATCGGACTCGCCATCTGCCGCAAGGTGGTGGAGAACCACGGCGGACGGATATGGGTCGAGTCCGAGCCCGGCCGGGGCAGCACCTTCACCTTCACGTTGCCGCTGGCGGATTCCGCATAGCCGAACGGCGTTCGTGCTCATCGTTCCGTCCGGACGGACGAATCATCGTGCCGGGCGCCCTCGTCGCGCGACCCCGGCCCGGTGCTGCCGCTCTATGGCGGCCGGCCGCCGGTCGCGGTCACGCGACGACCGTGTACTTGTCGATCGAGTTCTTCAGTTCCTGCAGCAGTTCCTTGCCGAGCGGCCCGCCGTCGCCGCGGATCTTCTCGCGGATCACCGCGCGCATGGCGTCGATGTGCGCCTTGACGATTTCCACCGCGTTGTCGTCCTCGCGGCAGCCTTCCTGGGTCATGTTGTAGAGGCCCTTGGCGATGATGGTGACCAGCGGGAATCCGAAGGTGCCGCCCTGGCCGCGCAGCTCGAGGGCCAGCAGGTTGATCTTCTCGAAATGGGTGTTGCGGCGACCCGGCTGCATCAAGGTCTCGGTGCACAGGTCGGACAGCTGCGCCAGATAGTCGAGCGCCCAGGTGGTGAAGTCGAGCTTGGCGCGCTCCAGTTTCTCCTCGGCCACCTCCAGAAGCTCGTTGGGCAGTTCGCCGCCTCCCCTGGCGCCGATGCCGCCCGCCTTTTCGCGCATCGTGTTGGGCAGCCGGAAATACCAGACTCCGGTGTCGCCCTTTTTCGGCCGCTTCATCTCCTTGGCGTTGTAGACCACCGTGATGTCGTTCTCTCTGGTCATCCGGCGATCTTCGCCGCCCGGCCCGATTCCGCCCTTCTGGCGCCGCCGATCGGGACCGAAATAGTCGTGCGTCATCACGTACTGGCGCGGATAGTCGGTCACCTCGATGATCTTCTTGTAGACCGAGGTGACCGAGAACGGCTTGGCCAGGAACTCGGTCACCCCGAGGTCGCGCGCCGCCTCCACGTACTTGCGGTCGGCCGCCCCCGACAGCATGATGAACGGCATGAACCGGTTGGGGGATTCGCGGGCGGTGCGAATCCAGCGCAGCAGCAGCAGGCCGTTGATCGGCGCCATCACCAGATCGGAAATGACGAAGTCGATTCCCTGCCCCAGCTTGCCCGGCCCGCCCAGGGATTTCAGGTGCTCGATCGCCTCCTGGCCGTTCTCGACCGTGGTGACGCGCCCGAATCCGAGGTGGCGCAGCAAGTCCTGCATGGTGTGGCGGACAAACTGGTTGTCCTCGGCGAAAAACACCGAAAAACGTTCGTAATTATATAGAGCCACCTAAACGATCCGTCCCGCAGGTTGTTGTTGGAATCACCTGCCTGGCATCACTATTAGCCCATTCGTACAGGGGATGCCAACAGCTTGCCACGTCGTCGCCGGGAGGCTAAACCGGAACAAGCCGTTCATCCGCCAGATTCACGAAAGGGAAACCGTCCATGGCCGAAACCGGGGGAATCGCCGCCGACCGCCTGCGCAGCTTCGTCGAGCGTATCGAGCGCCTGGAGGACGAGAAGGCCAACCTCGCGGCCGACATCAAGGACGTCTACGCGGAAGCCAAGGGCGCCGGTTTCGACGCCAAGGTGCTGCGCCAGATCATCCGCCTGCGCAAGATGGACCAGTCCGACCGCCGCGAGGCCGAGGAACTGCTCGACCTCTACAAGAGCGCGTTGGATATGGAATAGGCCGTTGCCGCTCCTGCCGGCGGTGTCCGCTCGGGAGGTGACTCCGGCCGACGTCAAAACGCTTCTTTCCGAGATTCCGTCCGGCGTGCGCGACCTGCGCGACGCTTTCGGGGTCGAGGCGCCCCTTGCCGGAGAGGAACCGGACCCGCGCCATCGCCCGTCCGGCGACTGGACGCCCTGCCGGGAGTGTCACGTCGGGCCCGATTGGCGGCTCATCCGGGACGAGACCGAAAGAAATCTCCGTCCCCCCGATCCGCCGCCGTCCGAGCGATCACCGGTCGCCGGCCGGTCCGGCCAGGTTGCGGATCGCCCGGTCGCGGAACTCCCGCAGTTCGCGCACCTCGACCGCCAGGGCGTCGTCGGTGGCGACCTGGCAATCGGCCAGGAAGTGCTCCATCTCGCGGGCGTCGCGCGCCAGCACGGTCTTGCGCATGGCCTTGATCATGTCGTCGAACCGCGACACCCCGAAGATGAACGCCTTCATGTCCTCGGCGATGGAGGTCATGCGGCGCTCCGGGTCGCGGTCGGCGAAGCCGCTGCCCAGCAGGTAGAGGATCTTGCTTTCCAGCTTGTCGATCCGCCGTCCCTGGAACAGGAAATCGGGATGCGATTC
>JANQGL010000114.1 GCA_028277325.1 Magnetospira sp. | reverse complement strand
GTCGATACCGTACGAGGACCTCGACCGCCAGGTCCGGTCGGTGGCCCGCGGCTTCGCCGGCCTGCACCTGCACGCGCGCGACCGGGTCGCGGTCTACGCCGAGAAGCGGATCGAAACCGTCGTCGCCATGTTCGGCGCCGCGGCGGCCGGCTGCGTGTTCGTGCCGGTCAACCCCCTGCTGCGCCAACGCCAGGTGGTCCACATCCTGCGGGACTGCAACGTCCGGGTCCTGGTTACGACCGGCGACCGCTTCGCCGGACTGGCCGACGAACTGGCCGATTGTCCGGACCTGCGCAGCGTCGTTCTGATCGACGGCGCCGAGACGAACAGCCCCGTGCCCGGCCTTGGCCTCACCGGCTGGTCGGCCATCGCCGGGGGCGGCGAGACCGGCGGTGCCACGCCGCACCGGACCATCGACACCGACATGGCGGCCATCCTGTATACCTCGGGCAGCACCGGCATGCCCAAGGGCGTGGTGCTGTCCCACCGCAACGTGGTGGCGGGGGCCAAGAGCGTCAGCCAGTACCTGGAGAACCACGCCGAGGACCGCATCCTGTCGGTCCTGCCGCTCAGCTTCGATGCCGGATTCAGCCAGTTGACCACGGCGTTCAACGTCGGCGCCGAGGTCGTGCTGCTGAACTACCTCCTGGCCAAGGATGTCGTCCGCGCCTGCGCCGACCACCGGATCACCGGCCTCACCGGCGTGCCGCCCTTGTGGATACAACTCTCGCAACTGGATTGGCCGTCCGAGGCGTCGGCGGCGATGCGGTATTTCGCCAACACCGGCGGCCACATGCCGCGGCCGACCCTGGACGAGTTGCGGGCCCGCATGCCGGCCGCCAGGCCCTATCTGATGTACGGCCTGACCGAGGCGTTCCGCTCCACGTACCTCGATCCCGCCGAGGTGGACCGGCGCCCGGACTCCATCGGCAAGGCCATCCCCAATGCCGAGATCCTGGTCGTGCGGCCCGACGGCGAAATCTGCCAGCCGGGCGAGCACGGCGAGCTGGTGCACCGCGGGGCGCTGGTCGCCATGGGATACTGGAACGATCCCGAGCGAACCGCCGTCCGCTTCAAGCCCGCCCCCGGCCAGCCGAGCGGAGTCGTCATCCCCGAGATGGCGGTGTGGTCCGGCGACGTGGTCCGCACCGACGACGAGGGCTTCATCTACTTCGTCGGACGCAACGACGAGATGATCAAGACCTCGGGCTACCGGGTCAGCCCGACCGAACTTGAGGACGTCCTGTACGCCTCGGGCCTGGTCGGCGAAGCGGCGGCGATCGGCGTGCCGCACCCGACCCTGGGCCAGGGGATCGTCGTCGTGCTGTCGCCGCCGCAGGGCGGAACCCTGGATGCCGAGGCGGCGATGCTGCATTGCCGCAAGGAGCTGCCTCTCTACATGGTGCCGGGCCAGATCGTCGGGCGCGACGCGCTGCCGCGGAACCCGAACGGCAAGATCGACCGGACGCGGCTCGCCGGCGAACTCGCCGACACCTTCGTCGGGGAATCGTCGTGAACGACGCGCCACCGGGCTCGCATCCGGCCATCACCCCGTTTCCGATTGCCGA
>JANQGL010000321.1 GCA_028277325.1 Magnetospira sp. | reverse complement strand
GGCGCGCGGCGCGTCCGGATCGAGCGCCACGGCACGCCGAAAGGCCACCTCGGCCGCCGTTCCGTGTCCCGCGGCGTCCAGCGCGGTGCCCAGGCTGAGGGTCAGGTCGGCCGATTTCGGATGCCGTTCCAGGCCGTCGCGGGCCACCGCCGCCGCCTCGCCGGGACGGCCGTCGCGTTGCAGCAGCAGGGCCAGGTTGACCCAGCCGCCGAGCAGGTCGGGGTCGGAGGCCAGGGCGCGCCGGTACGCCGTCTCGGCTTCGCCGGTCCGCCCCAGGTCGCCCAGCGCGTTGCCCAGGTTGTAGGCGGCGTCGGCCGCCGCGGGGTCCAGGTCCACCGCCCGCTGCAGCACCTCGGCCGCCTTCCAGGAATGGCCGAGGCCGCGCAGGGCGACCCCCAGGTTGGCGTAGATGCGGCCGTCCTCCGGCGCCCGCCCCATCGCCGCCAGATAGCCGTCGACCGCCTTTTCCAGGCGTCCCGCCCGGTGGTGCGCGAGGGCCTTGCGGAACAACTGTTCGGCCGCCGCCACCCCCCTACTCCCCCTGTTGCAGCAGCAGGCCGCGCACCCGGGCGATCCGCAGGGTGGCCAGGAACCCGAGGCCGGCCAGGGCCAGGTAGGCGGCGTTGAGGCCGAGCGCCGCCCACAGGAGGCCGGCCCGGAACCCCTCGCCCAGCAGCACCGCCCGCATGCCCTCGAACACGTGGCTCGACGGCAGCGCCATGGCGACGGGCTGCAGCCAGTGGGGCAGCACGTCGAGCGGATAGTAGATGCCGGAGATCGGGGCCAGGGCGAAGATGCCGACCCAGGCCAGGCTTTCCGCGCCCTGGCCGAACCGCAGCACCAGGGCCGCCACCACCAGGCCGACGCTCCACCCGAACAGCATCAGGTTGACGAAGAACCCGAGCAGCGGCAGCCCGAGGTCGAACACCCACACGCCGTAGAACGGCAGCGCCAGCAGGGCGGCCGGCAGGACGCTGATCAGGGTGCGGACGAGGCTCAGGCCCATCATCGCCGCCAGATGCTCCCAGGGCCTGAGCGGGCTGACGTAGAGATGCCCCAGGTTGCGCGCCCAGATCTCCTCCATGAAGGTGAGCGACACCCCCAGGTTGGCGCGGAACAGGATGTCCCACAGCAGCACGGCGGCGATCAGGACCCCCGCCGCCTCGGCGAACCAGGAGGAATTCTGGACCAGGAAGCGGGTCATGAAGCCCCACAGGACCATCTGCACGAAGGGCCAGTAGGCGAGCTCCAGCAGGCGCGGCCAGGAGGCGCGCAGGATATACAGATGGCGCAGCATCACGGCGCCGATGCGGGTCAGCGATCCGCCACTCACGACGTCGCCTCCGCCGCCGCCCGGCGGTCGCGCGCGATGTCCAGGAACACCTCCTCCAGGTTGGCCCGGCCGTAGCGGCCGATCAGGTCGTCGGGCGACCCGGAATCGACGATCCGCCCGCCGCGCATCATCAGCACCCGGTCGCACAAACGCTCCACCTCGGCCATGTTGTGGGACGCGAGCAGGATGGTCGCCCCGGTGCGGTCGCGGTAGCGCTCCAGGTAGGTGCGGATCCAGTCGCCGCTGTCCGGATCGAGCGACGCCGTGGGCTCGTCGAGCAGCAGCAGGTCCGGCGTGTTGAGCAGCGCCTTGGCCAGCGACACCCGGGTCCGCTGACCGGCCGACAGCTCGCCGAAGTGCCGGCCGGCCAGTCCGGCGATGTCCAGTTCCCCGGCCAGTCGGGCGATGGTGCCCCGGACGTCCCGCACCCCGTACAGGTGGGCGTAGACGGTCAGGTTCTCGCGCACCGTCAGGCGGCGCGGCATGTCCACGTAGGGGCTGGAGAAGTTCATCCGCGGCAGCACCCGGCGGGGGTCGCGGGTGATGTCGTGGCCGAGCACGCGCACCGCGCCCGAGGAGGGCAGCAACAGGCCGAGCAGGATCGACAGGGTGGTGGTCTTGCCGGCCCCGTTGCCGCCCAGCAGGGCGGTGGTGGTGCCGGCGGCGATCTCGAAGCTCACCCGGTCGACCGCCGCCACGGCGCCGAACCGCTTCACCAGCTCGCGCGCCGCGATGACCGGCCGGGCGGTGGTCCGCAGGCTATCCGTCGGCGGGGGATGCATGGTCAGCGGTGGGGCGGCTTGAAGGTGCCCGGGTCCGTGCCGCCACGGTCGGACGCGACGCCCATGCAAGAGAGAGGCGCGGATGGACCCGTCCGCCGGAGTCTGTTGATGGGTGTCATGACGCGGTCCCTTGGGTGCGATGGCGGCCCCATCGTACTGCCAACCCGCGGCGACAGGAACCCGTTGTCGGGCGGCGCGTCAAGAGGCGTCACTCCGGAGCGGGTCCCGATGCCCATCCGGTTGCGCAACGTAAGGCTTTTGGATATCGTCCCTGGGCCAGTCTCCGACGATTTGGCGCATGGTCTCGCGCAAGATTCGGGCGACAAGGCGTCGTGGAACGGGCCATTCCGGGCAGGCGCCCGGTCCGGGGGCGGCGCGCCGGTGCCGCCGGAAGACGATGTCCTATTTTGAACGACGCCCCCAGGATGTCCTTGAGGAGCCGGTGAGAAGCGGATGACTCCAAGGAACGAGACGATCGCCGGCGTGGTCGGCGTCAGTTCGACCGGCTACATCCAGACGACGCTGACCCTCTTGGCGAACGGCCGGGTCGTCGTTCCCCTGCGGAACGGCGACGATTCGTACCGAATCGAAAACGCCGGGGTGGACGAGATCATCGAACCCGCGCCCGGCGGCGGCTGGATCACCCCGCAGCGACTGTCGCGCGACGACGACGACACCGCCCTGATCATGTTTTCCTCCGGGACCGAGGGCGAGCCGAAGGGCGTCCGGTTGTCCCACCGGGCACTCGCCGACGTGGTGGCGCGACTCAACGCGACCATGGGCGTGGACGCGACGATTCGCGAATACCTCGGAATCCCGCCCTATCTGTCGTTCGGATTCGGCCGCTGCCGGGCCGTGGCACAGGTCGGCGGCGCGCTTTACGTGCCGCGGAACGGCTTCGATCCGACCGAGATCGGCCGCATGCTGGCAGAGGGCGAGATCAACGCCCTGTCCGCCGTGCCCAGCCTGCTGCGCATCCTCCTACAGGCGCCGGAGACCGTCGCCGCCGGGGCCGACCGGTTGCGATGGATGGAGATCGGATCGCAGTACCTGAGCCGCGGCGAAAAGGAAGACCTGAAGGCGTTGTTCCCCAACGCCCGGATCGTGCAGCACTACGGCCTCACCGAAGCCTCCCGGTCGACGTTTCTCGTGGTGCACGACACCGAGGGCGAACACCTGGAATCGGTCGGCCGGCCGGTCGGTGAGACCCAGGTCCGGATCTCCGCCGACAACCGGATCGAGATCCGGGGACCGCACGTCGCCGCCGGGCTGATCGTCGGCGGGCAGGAGGTCTCCTGCACCGACCGGGACGGCTGGCTGCGGACCGGCGACCTGGGGGAGATCCGCGACGGTTTCCTGTATTTCAAGGGCCGGGCGGACGATCTCATCAACATTTCCGGGCTGAAGGTCTCCCCGGAGATCGTGGAATCCCGCATGCGCAAGGACCTGGGAGTCGACAAGGGAATCGCGGTCTGCCGGATCCCGGATCGGATGTGCGGCGACAGGCTGCTGGTGGCCACTTCGGCCGAGATCGAGGTGCCGCAGGAACGCCTGCGCGGCGCCCTTGAGAGCGCCACCGCCGACCTGGGCGAAGGGATCGCAGGGGGTGCGAAGTACATCCAGTTCGAGCGGCTTCCGGCGACGGATTCCGACAAGGTTCAGCGCAAGCGGATCTCCGAGATGTTCCTCGCCGACAGCGCCGAGTGCGTCGACGACATCCATCTCGCGAACCAGGTACGGGCGGCGTTTTCCGACGTCCTGGGCGGCCCCCGTCCGGCGCTGTCGGCCTCGTTCGCCGACCTGAGCGACGATCCTGCGGCGCGCCGGCGCCTGGCCGGAGCGCTGGAGTCCCTGCTCG
>JANQGL010000229.1 GCA_028277325.1 Magnetospira sp. | reverse complement strand
TCGCCGCCGCGCTGGCCGAGCGGCTCGACCGCCTCGCGCCGGAGATCGAGCGCGGCTGGTCGGGCGACGCCGGCCCCGACGGCGGGCTGACCCTGCGGCGCACCCTGCGCGGGGTCACCGAGACCCAGGCCCTCGGCCGCACCGTGATCCAGAGCGCCGAGGCGCGCCGGCTGGCCGATCTGGCGACGTCGCTGCGCGACGCCTATGCCGAGCCGGCGACCCTCACCATCAAGGAGCGCGACCGCGCCGTGCGCGGGCCGCTCGACCTGTTCGACGCGGTGATGGAGGCCGGGCGCAAGGGCATCTCCATCCAGCGCTACAAGGGCCTGGGCGAGATGAACCCGGACCAGCTCTGGGAAACCACCCTCGACCCCAACGCCCGGTCGCTGCTGCGGGTCCGGATCAGCCACGCCGACGAGGCGGAGAAGGTGTTCTCCACCCTGATGGGCGACGTGGTGGAGCCGCGCCGCGAATTCATTCAGGCCAACGCCCTCAAGGTGGTGAACCTGGATGTGTGACGCAGCGAGAGGGCAAAAGGTTTTTGCATCGGCGCCTTTTGTGCCTATGTCACGGTGGGACGGTCGACGGGCGTTTAGGATTGCCCGCGAGCCCTCGAACAAGGACACCCCGATGACCGCGCACAAATCCCAATCCCGCGCCCTCCCGGTGCCCAGCGGCCGCCTGACGCGCCTGGCGCGTTTCGGCGGGCTGGCCTCCAACATCGCCGGCAGCATGGCCCTGAACGCCGCGCAACAGGTGGCCCGGGGCAAGCGCCCGCAGGCCAAGGACCTGTTGCTGACCCCGGCCAACGCGCGCCGGGTGGCCGATCAACTGGCCCACATGCGGGGCGCCGCGATGAAGGTGGGGCAGCTCATCTCGATGGACGCCGGCGACATGCTGCCGCCCAAGCTGGCCGAGATCATGGCCCGGCTGCGGGCCGACGCCCATTACATGCCGTTCGGACAGCTCAAGCGGGTGCTGAGCAAGAACTGGGGCGAGAGCTGGTCGAGCCGGTTCGCCGATTTCCAGGTGCGGCCCATCGCCGCCGCCTCGATCGGCCAGGTGCATCGGGCTGCCACGGTCGACGGGCGCGACCTGGCGATCAAGGTGCAGTACCCGGGCGTGCGCCGCAGCATCGACAGCGACGTCGACAACGTGGCCGCCCTGATGCGGATGTCCGGCGCCCTGCCCAAGGGCCTCGACATCGGGCCGATGCTGGACGAGGCCAAACGGCAGCTGCACGAGGAGGCCGACTACGAGCGCGAGGGCCGCTACCTCGCCCGGTTCGCCGGGCTTCTGGCCGATGCGCCGGATTTCGTCGTCCCGGCGCTGCACGCCGACCTGACGACCCGGGACGTGCTGGCGATGGACCACATGGAGGGCGTCGGCGTCGACACCCTGACCGGGGCGCCGCAGGAGACCCGCGACCGGGTGATGGGGCTGCTGATCGGGCTTTTGTTCCGCGAGCTGTTCGAGTTCGAGATGATGCAGACCGACCCCAATTTCGCGAACTACCGCTATCGGCCGGACAGCGGCCAGGTGGTTCTGCTCGACTTCGGGGCGTCGCGCGAGTTCCGCCCCGACATGCCGGAACAGTTCCGCCACCTGATGAAAGCCGGTCTGGACGACGACCGCGCGGCGGTGCGCAAGGCGATCCTCGACATCGGCTTCTTCGCCGAACAGACCGCGGCCCACCACCAGCGGATCATGATCGACATGTTCGAGATGTCGATGGAACCCCTGAAACGCCCCGGCGCATTCGATTTCGCCCGCAACGACCTGGCGATGCGGATGCGCGACGCCGGGATGGCGCTGGGCGCCGACCGCGGCTTCTGGCACATCCCGCCGATGGACACCCTGTTCATGCAACGCAAGTTCAGCGGCGTCTACATGCTGGCCACCCGGCTGAAGGCGCGGGTCGACCTGCGGGCCATCATCGAATCCTATCTCTGATCGCGCCGCGACGGGGACCACGGCCGCGCCGCCCGGACAGCCGGGCTCCGATCAAAGGGCGGATCGAAAAACCGTCATGCCCGCGCCCTTCGACGGGCTCGGGAGCGGGACTCCGGTTTTTTCCATGTATTCTGGATGCGG
>JANQGL010000175.1 GCA_028277325.1 Magnetospira sp. | reverse complement strand
GGCCGCCTGCGCGCCCTGGCGCGGTGCCTGCGCGGCGGCGGCTTCGGCTGGGTCTACGACCCCCAGACGTCGGACCGCTCGTCGTCCTATTTCCGCCTGTTCGGGCGCCCGCGGCCGAACAGGCGGAAATAGGACGACGAGCGGTCCGACGTCTGGAGGTCGTAGACCCAGCCGAAGCCGCCGCCGCGCAGGCGCCGCGCCAGGGCGCGCAGGCGGCCGATCTGCCAGACCTTCGGCCGGTCGTCGACCCACACCGCCTCGAACCAGCCGGTGGCCTCGGCCAGCGCCGCGTAGGGTCGGGTGGTCAGCAGGGTCAGGTCGGCCGACGGGTGGTGGTCGCGGATCGCCCGCATCGGGCCCATGGCCTGCACGAAGTCCCCCAGCGCCCCGAGCTTGATGACCAGAACCCGGTCGCTCATCGGGTCGCCTGGCGCCGCGCCAGCACCTCCCGATAGACCGCCAGGGTCCGCGCGCACATGGCGTCGCGGCTGAAGTTCGCCCGCGCATGGGCGCCGGCCCGCCGACCCATCGCCTGGCGGGCCTCCACGTCGAGTCGCAGCGCCGCATCGATCGCCGCCGCCAGGGCGTCCGGATCGTCGGGCGGCACCAGCCAGCCGGTCTCCCCGGGCCGCACCGTCTCGCGCGCGCCGCCGTGGTCGGTGGCGATCAGCAGGCGCTCCATGGCCTGCGCCTCGACGGCGATTCGGCCGAACGCCTCCGGTTCGACCGAGGCCGAGACCACCACGTCGGACAGCTTGTAGAGGGCCGGCATGTCGCCCCCCTCGTCGACGATGCGCACCACGCCGCCGAGGTTCAGGGCGGCGATCCGCCGCTCCAGCTCGGCCCGGTAGCCGGTCCGCCCCTGGTCGGAGCCGACCAGCAGGCAGCGCAGGTCGGACCGGCCGAGCCGGGCGATCGCCTCGACGAGGACCAGTTGCCCCTTCCAGCGGGTCAGCCGGCCGGGCAGGCAGACGATGGGATGGCCGTCGTCGACCCGCAGCTTGCGGGCCAGCTGGATCACCCGCTCGGCGCTCACCTTGTCCGGATCGAGGCGGCCCGCGTCGAGTCCCCGGTGAATGATCCGGATGCGCCGCAGGGGCACCCCGTAGACCCGGTGCAGATGCTCGGCGATGAACCGCGAAATGGCGATGATCGGCTCGCCGCGCGTCATCACCGAATTGTACCGGCGCTTGAGCGCCGTGCCGGTGCCGTAGGTGCCGTGAAAGGTGGTCACGAAGGGGGTGCCGGTGATCTGGCAGGCCCGCCAGGCGCTCCACGCCGGGGCCCGCGAGCGCGCATGCACGATGTCGATCCCCTCGCGCCGGATCAGGTCGGCCAGCCGCGCCCCGTTGCGCCAGATCCGATAGGGGTTCTTCGAGGCCAGCGGCAGGTCCGCGTGGCGGCCGCCGGCGCGCGCCAGCTCGTGGACCAGCAGGCCGGCCTGGCAGGCCACCAGGGCCTCGCCGCCGGCCCCCACGACGGCCGCCGCGACGTCCACGGTGCCGCGCTCCACGCCGCCCTGCGGGCCCAGCTCGGGCAGCACCTGAAGCACCCGCACCGGGCCGTCGCGGCCGCCTTCGGAAAGGTCGACCGGTTCCGCCGCCTGCGGGCCGATGCTATGTTCCACCTTCATCGGGAGCCCTGGAGCCATTCGCCGGGAGGAAATCACATGACGGACGACGACCTGCCGACCGGCGCCGCGCCGCAGATATTATCACGCGGGAACGGCGCGTCCATTGCCTACCACCGTACGCCGGGGCGGACGCCGGGCGTGATGTTCCTGACCGGGTTCCAATCCGACATGACGGGCGACAAGGCGCTGACCCTGGAGGCGGCCTGCCGGACCCGGGGCACCGCCTTCCTGCGCTTCGACTACACCGGACACGGCCGGTCGTCGGGCGCCTTCGTGGACGGCTGCATCGGCGACTGGGCGGCCGACGCGACCGACGCCCTCGATTCGCTCACCGAGGGTCCGCAGGTCCTGGTCGGCTCCAGCATGGGCGGCTGGATCATGCTGCTGGTCGCCCTGGCGCGGCCCGGGCGGGTGGCCGGCCTGGTCGGCAGCGCGGCGGCGCCCGACTTCACGGTCGACCTGATCTCCCGCGAACTGTCCGACGACCAGAAGGCGATCCTGGCGCGCGACGGCCGGGTCGACCTGCCCAATCCCTACGACGACGACCCGACTCCGATCACCCGGCGCCTGATCGACGACGGGACCCGCCACCTGCTGTTGCGCGACACCATCGGATTCGACGGGCCGGTGCGCCTGATTCACGGCCGGTGCGACGCCGACGTGCCCTGGGAGACCTCGTTTCGGATCGCCGACCGACTGCGCGGCGGCGACGTGGAGGTGACCCTGGTGAAGGACGGCGACCACCGGCTGTCGCGGCCGCAGGACCTGGCGCGGCTGCGGCGCACGGTGGAGGCCGTCCTCGACGCCCTCGAAGGCACCGAACGGAGTCCCCGGTGAACCGCCGGCCGCCAACCGCCACTCAGGGCAAGCCTGACTCCGGCGGCGGCTGGGATCTCCTTAGTTGATGCGGTTCTGGCGGTTCTCGATCAGGTCGTCGACCACCGTCGGGTCGGCCAGGGTCGAGGTGTCGCCCAGGTTCTCGAAGCTGTCCTCGGCGATCTTGCGCAGGATGCGGCGCATGATCTTGCCGGACCGGGTCTTCGGCAGACCGGGCGACCACTGGATCCAGTCGGGCGAGGCGATCGGGCCGATCTCCTGGCGGACCCAGCCGACCAGCTCCTTCTTCAGCGCGTCGGACGGCTCCTCGCCGGCGTTCAGGGTCACGTAGACATAGATGCCCTGGCCCTTGATGTCGTGCGGGGCGCCGACCACCGCGGCTTCGGCCACCTTCGGATGGGCGACCATCGCCGACTCCACCTCGGCGGTGCCCATGCGGTGCCCGGACACGTTGATCACGTCGTCGACGCGGCCGGTGATCC